>CALRYR010000520.1:0-3533 GCA_943372425.1 Variovorax sp. YR752
CGGTCGACCTGACCGCGCGCCGCCTGGGCGATGTCGCGCAGTCGCTGCGCCATCGCACCATGGCGGTGTTGCGCATCGCCTTTCTCTCGTCCGCGGTGCTCGAACTGTTCGCCGCACTGGGCGTGGCGATGGTCGCGGTGTACATCGGCTTCCACCTGCTCGGCACGCTGGAATTCGGCAGCTGGGGCCGCCAACTGAGCTTGGGAGAAGGCTTGTTCGTGCTGCTTCTGGCGCCTGCCTTCTTCGAGCCGTTGCGTGAGCTGTCGGCCGTGTGGCACGACCGCGCAGCCGGCGAGGCCGCACTCGATGCGCTCGATGCGTTGGGCGAGGCGGGCGTGCCGATGGCGGGGCGTCCGAACGCGCATGCACCCACGGTCGTGCGACGTGGCGCGCCTTCCGTGCGCATTGCCGGCCTGCACTTTGCGCATCCCGGCGAGGCCGCGCTGTTCGACGGCCTCGATCTGCACGTGGCGCCGGGCGAGCACATCGCGCTCACCGGCCCGAGCGGTGCGGGCAAGACGGCTCTGCTGAGCCTGATCGCCGGCCTGGTGCCCGCCGTATCGGGTGACATCGCCATCGGCGGCGTGTCGCTCAACGACGAGACCGCGCCGGCGCTGCGCCGACGCATCGGCTGGATGGGCCAGCGCCCGCACGTCTTCGCCGCATCGGTGCACGACAACGTGGCCATGGGGCGCGACGGCGTGACCAGCGACGACGTGGCTCAGGCCATGCGCGACGCCGGGCTCGGCGACGTGGCGCAGGCACGGCCCGCCACGGCGTTGGGCGAGGGCGGCGGTGGCCTGTCGGGCGGTGAACTCGTGCGGCTCGCGCTGGCGCGGTTGGCCGTGCAGCCCGAGGCCGACCTGTGGCTGGTCGACGAGCCGACCGCGCACCTCGACACCGACACCGCCGAGCGCGTGGTCGATGCGCTGCTGCGACTGGCGCGGGGCAAGACGCTGATCGCGGTGACGCATGACCCCGTCCTGGCCGCGCGCATGCAGCGCGTGGTGCGGGTCGGCGACGCACCGGCCGCTTTGGTGAAGGAGGCCGCATGACACGCGCTCGCTATCGTCGCCTGCGCGAGCTGCGCACCGTGCTCCAGCCCTTCTTCGCCACGGCGCCGCGCCGCCTCGCGCTGGGTGCCGCGCTCGCTGCGCTGACCGTGCTCATGGGCATGGCGCTGCTGGGGCTGTCGGGCTGGTTCATCACGGGGACGGCGCTGGCTGGGCTCAGCGCCACGACGGCCATCCTGTTCGATGTCTTCATGCCGTCCGCCGGTATCCGGCTGCTGGCCCTGGGCCGCACCGGCGCGCGCTACGGCGAGCGCCTGGTGACGCACGATGCCACCTTCGCCGCGCTGGCCGACCTGCGCGAGCGTCTCTTCCGCGGCTGGGCCCAGCCGGAGGCGGCACGCGCGCTGATGGCGCGGCCGGCGCGGCTGCTGTTCCGACTGACGGCCGACATTGACGCGCTCGAATCGCTGTACCTGCGCTTGGGCGTGCCGGCCATCGCCGCACTCGGTGCCGCGCTGCTGGCCGGCGTGGTGGCGGGCTTCATGCACCTGTGGCTCGGGCTCGCGCTGACAGCCTGGCTGCTGGTGTCGGGCTGGGGCATCGCGCTGTGGCTGACACGGCAGGCGCGCCCGCATGCCATGCGACGCGCCCAGGCCAACGAACTGCTGCGCACGCGCGCCGTGGACCTGGTGTCGGGCCAGACCGAACTTGCGATGGCGGGCCGGCTCGACGCGCAGCGCGACGCACTCGTCGCAGCCGACCAGCGCCTGGCGCGTGCCGACCTGGCACTCAACCGGCTCGACGTGCGCGCCGGTGCTGCCTACGGCATGGCCGGCACGCTGACGCTCGCCGCCGTGCTGCTGGCCGTCGGCGCGTTGGTGGGTGAGGGTGCCATCGGCGCGCCGGCCGCCGCGCTGGCGCTGCTGATCGCGCTCACCGCGACCGAGCCCTTTGCGGCCTTGCGTCGCGGTGCGCTTGAGGCGGGCCGCACCTGGCTGGCCGTGCACCGGCTGGCGCCGCGCATGGCAGCGCCCGCATCCCCTGCGACGGTCGAAACGTCGGCAGGGGACGTGTTGCTGCGCGAGGTGACAGCGGCCCACGCCGGCAGCGCCATGCCCGCGCTGCAAGGCATCACGCTGCGCATCGCGGCAGGCGAACGCGTTGCGCTCGTCGGCCCGAGCGGCGCCGGCAAGTCCACCTTGCTGGCCGTGCTGGCCGGCGAGATCGCACCGATGCATGGCGAGGTGCAGGTGCCGCCGCACTGCCTGCTCACCCAGCGCTCGGAAGTTTTCCAGGACAGTTTGCGCGACAACCTGCGCCTGGCCGATCCGTCGGCCGACGATGCGCGCCTGTGGTCGGTGCTCGACGCGGCCGGGCTCGCCGACGAGGTGCGTGCCACATCGGCCGGCCTCGACACCGCGCTGGGCGAGGGTGGCCTGGGCCTCTCGGGCGGCCAGTTGCGCCGCCTGGCCCTCGCACGCCTGCTGCTGCGCGACGCGCCCTTCTGGCTGCTCGACGAGCCCACCGAAGCGGTCGACACGCACACCGCCCACGACGTGCTGGGCCGCCTGGCGGCCCGCGCCGAGGGCCGCACGCTGCTCATCACCACCCATCTGCGCCGCGAGGCGGCCCTGGCCGACCGACTGATCCGCATCGACCACGGCCGCCTGGTGGCCGACCTGCACCGCGGCACACCGGCGTTCGACGCTGCCCTGCGCGCGCTGCGCCCCGATTGACGTCAGACCGAAGAACAAAGCAAAGGAACCCCCATGGACCTCGACATCGTCGCCCTCTCGCGATTGCAATTCGCGCTGACGGCCCTCTACCACTTCCTCTTCGTGCCGCTCACGATCGGGCTGGCCGTGATCCTCGCGATCATGGAGACGGTCTACGTCATGACCGGCCGCACCGTCTGGCGCGACATGACGAAATTCTGGGGCGTGCTCTTCGGGATCAACTTCGCGATGGGCGTGGCCACCGGCATCGTGATGGAGTTCCAGTTCGGCATGAACTGGAGCTACTACAGCCACTACGTCGGCGACATCTTCGGTGCGCCGCTGGCCATCGAAGGGCTGATGGCCTTCTTCCTCGAAGCCACCTTCGTCGGGCTGTTCTTCTTCGGCTGGGACAAGCTCAGCAAGGTCGGCCACTTGATGACGACCTGGGCGGTGGCCATCGGCTCCAACCTGTCGGCGCTGTGGATCCTGATCGCCAACGGCTGGATGCAGAACCCGGTCGGCTCCGCCTTCAACCCGCAGACCATGCGCATGGAGGTGACCGACTTCTTCGCGGTACTGACCAACCCGGTGGCACAAGCCAAGTTCGTGCACACGGTGTCGGCCGGCTACACGGTGGCCGCTATCTTCGTCCTCGGCATTTCTGCCTGGTACGTGCTCAAGGGCCGGCACTTGGCGCTCGCCAAGCGCTCGATGACGGTCGCGGCGTCTTTCGGCTTGGCCGCATCGCTGTCGGTGGTCGTGCTGGGCGACGAGAGCGGCTACCTGTCGACCGAGCACCAGA
>CALRYR010000521.1:0-3517 GCA_943372425.1 Variovorax sp. YR752
CTGCAGAACCAGCCGCTCTTCACCGAGTGGGCTGCGCGCATGCCGCTGCAGCGCAAGGGCACGTCGCCGTCGCAGACCTTCAGCCTGGGCGAGTGGATCGACGACAACCTGCACCTCATCACCGGCACGCGCCAGCGCGAGGACTTGCCGACCACGGTGCAGATGACGGTGGCCGAAGACGGCAGCGACGCCGTGCTGGCGGGCTTCGAGTCGCCGCTGCGCGCCGGTCGCAGCGTGGTCGCGGTGGTCACCAATGCGGCCTCGCAATCTTCGCTGCTCAACGCACTCATGACGCCCGATCTGCTGCAGCGCATCCAGGGCAGCACCGCCATCGTGCGCGGCGCGCAGGTCAACAGCCTGCTGGCCGGTGACAGCTATTACGTCGGCCGCCTGCCGCCCCTGGCCTGGCTGCAATGGAACCTCTCGCGCAGCCCGCTGCTGCTGGCCGGCGCGGCACTGCTGGTGGCCCTGCTCGGCGCGGCTGCGGCCTACGCCAGCCTGCAGGCACGCGCCCGCAAGCGGCTGCGCCCATGACGATCCGACGACGCGACGCCCTCGCCGCGGCCCTGCTCGGCCCCGCCCTCACGGCCTTGCCCGCGTGCGCGCAGAGTTCGCTGGGCGGCTGCATGCCGATGGGCGACTGGACCAGCTTCGCCGCGCGGCACATCCAGCCCGACGGCCGCGTGATCGACTTCGACACGCCGCAGCAGCATTCCACCTCCGAAGGCCAGTCGTACGCGATGTTCTTCGCGCTGGTGCACGACGACCGCCGCAACTTCGAACGCGTGCTGGCCTGGGCCGAATACAACCTGAGCGGCGGCAGCCTGGCGCAGCGCCTGCCGGCCTGGCAGTGGGGCCGCAAGACCGATGGCGGCTGGGGCGTGCTCGACCCGAACCCGGCGTCCGACGCCGAGCTGTGGATCGTGTATTCCCTGCTCGAGGCCGCTCGCCTGTGGGACGAGCCGCGCTACCGCACGCTGGGCCGTGCCCTGCTCGCGCTGGTGGTGCGCGAAGAAGTCATCGTGCTGCCCGGCCTCGGCCACATGCTGCTGCCCTGGCCGAAGTCGGTCGGCAAGGGGCCGGTCTGGCGGCTCAACGCGAGCTACCTGCCGCTGCAGTTGCTGCGCCGCTTCCAGCAGGAAGACCCCACGGGCCCCTGGAACGAGATCGCGACCAACACGGTGCGCATGGTCGGTGCGACGGCGCCGCAGGGTTTCGTGCCCGACTGGTGCGGCTGGTCGACCGAACAGAGGGCCTTCGTCGTCGACCCCGACAAGGGCGCGACCGGCAGCTACGACGCGATCCGCGTCTACCTCTGGGCCGGCATGCTCAGCCCGCAGGAGCCAGCGCGCGCAGCGCTGCTGAAGTCGCTCTACGGCCCACGCCGCGCACTCGAAAAATCGCCGGCGCCACCCGAGTACGTCGACACCAGCACCGGCGTCGCGCGCGGCACCGGTCCCGCGGGCTTCAGCGGTGCGCTGCTGCCCTACCTGAAGGCGCAGGACGCCACCGCCGCCCTCGGCGCCCAACTCGCGCGCATCCCGGTCGACCTCGGCGGCACCGCCCCGGCCGGCCCGCGGCCGCTGCCCTATTACGAGCGCATGCTGCTGCTCTTCGCCCAAGGCTGGCTCGATGGCCGCTACGCCTTCACGAAGACCGGCGCGCTGCAACCCCAATGGAGACCCGCATGCCCATCCACCCGGACCGCCTGACGCGCGGTGCAACGCCTTCGCCGCGCCCGCCTGGCGCGCGGCGGCCCACGGCCGGCCAGTGGATCGCCCGCCTGGGCGTCGTGGGCGCGCTGTGCGCCAGCGGCCCGCTGTGGGCGCAGAACGACGCCAGCGCCGCGCTCATCGAGCAAGGCAACTACTGGCAAGGCATGGGCCGGGCCGACCTCGCCGAAGAGAGCTGGCGCAAGCTGCTGCGGGTCGACCCGAACTCGGCCGATGCGCTCTACGGCATGTCGCAGGTCGAGCTCGCGCGCAGCAAGCCCGACGCCGCCCGCGAGTGGATCGGCCGCCTGCGCACCGCGCACCCGACCGACGCCCGTCTGGCACGCTTCCAGCAGGGCGCGCAGCAGGCCGGCGGCCCGCAGACCGACCTGCAGCGCGCACGCGCCGCGGCACAGGCGGGCCGCGCCGCCGAAGCCATCCAGCTCTACCGCGCGATCTTCGACAACCGGCCGCCGCCCGAACCGCTGGCGGTCGAGTACTACCAGTTGCTCGGCGGCACGCCGCAGGGCTGGGACGACGGCCGGCGTGGGCTGGAACAGCTCGTCAAGGACAAGCCCGACAACCTGAACTACAAGCTGGCCTTGGCGCAGCTGCAGACCTACCGCGAGCCCTCGCGGCGCGACGGCATCCGCACGCTGGCCGATCTGGCCAAGCGGCCCGGCGTGGGCACCGCCGCCCGCGCGAGCTGGCGCCAGGCGCTGATCTGGCTCGACGCGCGGGCACCCGATGCGCCGCTGTACGAGGCCTACCTCGACGGCCAGAGCGACCCGGCCGTCACCGCGCGGCTCGAGAGCCTGACCAAGCCCGACACCGCCGCGACGCCCGTGTCGCCCGCGGCCCAGCCGCTCGGCGAGGGCTACCGTGCACTCGACCGCGGTGATACGACCACCGCCGAGGCGCGCTTCCAGCAGGCGCTGCGGGTGCAGCCCGGCGATTCGGAAGCGCTCGGCGGCATGGGCCTCATCCGGCTGCGCCAGGAGCGCTTCGCCCAGGCGCAGGACTACCTCGAACAGGCCAGCCGCACCGGCGCACGCAAGTGGGCCTCGGCCCTGCAGAGCGCCACCTACTGGAACCTGGTCGGCCAGGCCAACACGGCACGTGACCGCAACGACTTGGCCGCAGCGCAGGCACTGCTGGAGCGCGCGGTGCGGCTCGACGCCCGCGAGCCGGTCGGCCAGATCGCGCTGGCCGACCTGCGCGCGGCCCAGGGCGAACTGCCGGCCGCCGAGCAAGGCTACAAGCGCGTGCTGGAAGCCAAGCCGAACGACGCGCAGGCGCTGCGCGGGCTCATCAACGTTTACACGCGCCAAGGCCGTGCCGAAGAGGCGCTGGCCCTGTCGCAGAAGCTCACGCCCGAGCAGGCCGCGCAGATCGGCGGGCTGCAGAACGTGCGCGTCGAGCAGACCCGCGCCCTGGCGCGCCAGCAGAACGAGCGCGGCGACACCGCCGGCGCCCAGCGCACGCTGGAAGACGCGATGCTCGCCAACCCCGACAGCCCGTGGCTGCGGCTCGACCTGGCCAACATCTACCGCCGCCAGGGCCTGATGCCGCAGGCGCGCGGCGTGATGGACGGCCTGCTGATGTCGCAGCCCGACATGCCCGACGCGCTCTACGCGAGCGCGCTGCTCGCGTCCGATGCCGGCGACCCGGTGGCCGGCCTGCAGTACCTCGAGAAGGTGCCGGCCGCGGCCCGCACCCGCGACATGACGCAACTGCAGCGCAAGCTCTGGGCGCAGGGCCAGACGCAGCAGGCGATCGCCCTCGCCAAGCAGGGCCAGCCCGCG
>CALRYR010000522.1:0-3513 GCA_943372425.1 Variovorax sp. YR752
AGCGTGATGAACTCGCGCAGCGCGAAGAAGGCGATGAGGGCGAAGAGCAGCGTGGCCACGCCCGGCCCGAGTGCCCAGCCGATCCAGAACACCACCGCCATGAACCAAGTGGTGCGCAGCAGCGCACGGAAGTCCGCGAGCTCGCGCAACCAGGCCTCGCCATGCGCTGCATTGCGCCGCTCGCGCAGGCCGACCCCCAGCGTGGCGATGCTCACCAGCGTGAGCACGCCGAAGACGATAAGGAAGAGCGCGGCGACTTGGTGGGTCGGCGAGAGGTTGCGAAGGAAGGCGTTCATACGTGGCGCAGCGCGATCACGGCATCTCGCGCGCGGTCGAGAAAGGCGCGGCGCTCTTCGCCCGGCGCCAGGGCGATCGGCGCGCCGAAGGTCACCGAACAGAGGATGGGCACCGGCACGATCTCGCCCTTGGGCATGACGCGTTGCACGTTGTCGATCCAGGCCGGCACCAGCACGACGTTCGGGAACATCTGCGCCAGCGTGAAAAGGCCCGACTTGAACTTCTGCGGCTCGCCGGTGTGGCCACGCGTGCCCTCGGGGAAGATGATGATCGAGTCGCCGCTGGTCAGCGCCTCGACGAGCGGCTGCAGCGGCGCCATCGGGTCGGGCGGCGGTGCGCCGTCTTCGGCCGGTGCCGGCGTGCCGCCGCGCTCCACGTAGATCGCGTTGAACACCTCGGTGGTGATCCAGCGCTTCATCGGCGTGTTGGCCCAGTAGTCGCGCGCGGCGATCGGCCGGGTGATGCTGCGCAGCTCTTCGGGCAGCGCGGCCCAGATCATCACGAGGTCGAGGTGGCTCTGGTGGTTGGCGAAGTAGATGCGCTGCTCGGCCTTCGGCGGGCAGCCCCACCATCGGGCTTGCGCGCCGGTGAGTAAACGCACCAGGCCCAGCAATATCCACCCCAGCAACTTCGCAGCAAACATGGCGGCGATGATACGGGGCCATGACGACACAACGACTGCTGCCCGCACGCGCCGAGGACATCCCGGCGCTCCTCGACCTCATCCTCGTGCACGGGCCCAACCCGTGGAACTGGCTGCCGCCCGACGATGTCGCGCGGCATGTCGGGCAGATCGCGACGGGGGAGGTCGATGCGGTTGTCGCCTGGGAGGGCGACACTGCGCAAGGCGTCGTGACCTTCTGCCACACGCAGCACTTCGCGCGCTACCAGCCGACCGGGCACGCCGCACACCCGCAGGGCTATGTCTGCGAAGCGGTCGTGCACCGCGATGCCGTCGGGCAAGGGTTGGGTGCCCGCTTGTTGCGGGCGGTGCTCGATGCGCTGAAGGCGCAGGGCCTGCGCGAGGTCTATATCGACCGCCATGAAGAGAATGCTGCCTCGGCCGGGATGATGCGCAAGGCCGGGTTCACCGTGATCGACACCTTCGACGAGCCCGCGAGGCGGCCCCATGGCTCGGGCCGCACGACCGTGTGTCGCTTCGTCTTCGGCGACGACGCTGCGCGGCCGGTTTAGGGCAGATCGACTGCCGACATCCTCGCCATGATCGTCGACGCGCGTCCGCTCACGTAGGGGGAGCCAGGGCGCTTCTCGAAGAACTTCGGGCTGGGCAGCATCACGGCCAGACGCGCCGCCTCGTTGGCGCTCAGGCGCGCTGCCGGCTTGTTGAAGTAGTGCTGCGCCGCGGCTTCGGCACCGAACACGCCTTCGCCCCATTCGACGTTGTTGAGGTAGATCTCGAGGATACGGCGCTTGCTCAACATCAACTCCAGTGCAGTGGCGAGCACCAGCTCCTGGCCCTTGCGCAGCAACGTGCGCTCGCCCGACAGCAGGAGGTTCTTCGCCAGTTGCTGCGTGATGGTCGAGCCGCCCCGGATCTTCGCGGGCGCCGGTTCCTTGCCGCGGGCGCGGGCCTGCGCGGCACGGCGCGCAGCGATCTCCTCGGCTTTGGCATTGCGCTGGCGGGCGCGCTCGATGGCTTCCCATTCGATGCCGCCGTGGTAGATGAATTCGGCGTCCTCGCTGGCGATCACCGCGCGCTTGAGCGTGTCGGCGATGCGGTCGTAGGGCACCCATTCCTGCTGCCAGCCGGGCGACTCGCCACGCTTGGCGTTGGCACGTCCGTTCATCGCGATCTGCCATGCCTCGGAGCGTTGGAAGGCGGTCGATTCCGGGGCGACCACCGCCATGAACGCGATGCGCCCGAGGAAGAAGAGTTGAAGGGCGATGCCCGCCACCACCAGGCAGAGCAGCCAGCGCGCGATCTGTCGCATGCGCCTAGCCGTCGACCAAGGCGCGCAGCTCGGCCAGCACCTGCGCCGCCGGTGGACGGACGCCGCGCCAGATCGCGAAGGCTTCCGCCGCCTGCTCGACAAGCATGCCGAGCCCGTCGCGCGGCACCGCGCCGTGCGTGCGTGCCCAGTCGAGGAAGCCCGCGGCGGCCGGCCCGTACATCATGTCGATGGCCAGCGTGCCGGGCTTGAGCACCGACGCCGCCACCGGCACCGCGCCGCCGGACAGGCTCGACGCACTGGCGTTGACCACGATGTCGAAGTCGCCCGCCACGGTGTGCAGTTCCTGTGCCTCGACGCTGGCGTGGTGTTCGAGGGCCAGCGCGGCGTGGCGCTGCACCAGCGCGATGGCCTTCGACAGCGTGCGGTTCGCGACGACCACGCGTCGCGCACCGGCTGCGAGCAAGGGACCGAGCACGCCCGAAGCACCGCCGCCCGCGCCGATCAACAGCACGTCGCGCCCGGCGATCGGCACGCCGGCGTTGCGCTGGATGTCGTTGACCAGGCCCACGCCATCGGTGTTGTCGCCGTGCACGCCATCGTCGCGAAAGCTCAGCGTGTTCACGGCTTCGGCCAGCGCGGCGCGTTCGCTCAGGTGCCGGGCGGCATCGCGTGCATCGAACTTGAAGGGCACGGTGACGTTGCAGCCACGCGCGGTGCCGGCCGGGTCGGCACGGAAGGTGGCCAGGCCTTCGGCGAAGGCGCCGAGCTCGATGCGGCGGCGGCCGTAGTCCAGGGTCTCGCCGGTCAGTTCGGCGAAGCGGGCGTGGATCCAGGGCGAGCGGCTGTGCTCGACGGGGTTGCCCATGACGCAATACAAGTCCATGGTGTTCAGCTCAGTTCGGCCGTGACGACAGCTGCGTTTCGAGCGTCTCGTCGCGTGTGAAGCGGAAGCGCGAGGGCAGCACGATCTGGTCGGCCTGGCGCCGCATCGCATCGCTGAAACGGCCGAAGTTGCCGATGCTGCGCACAATGGCCTGCGCCCGGCGGTCGAGCGCGAGGTTGCCCGAGGTCTCGACCACTTCGGTGGCCAGCAGGCTGCCGTCGAAGTTGACGGTCACCAGCATGGTGAGTTCGCCGTAGAGCTTCTTGCCGGCGACCTCGGGGAAGTTCTCGGTGCCACGCGACTCGATGCGCCGGCGCAGCGCGTCGACGTACACCGCGTAGGCCGCCTCCCGCGTCGACGGGCTGATGTAGCGCTTCTTCGGCCGCGCGTTCTCTTCATTGACCCGGCGCTCGATCTCGG
>CALRYR010000523.1:0-3512 GCA_943372425.1 Variovorax sp. YR752
TGGACGAGGCCGGCCAGGTGATCGGCCGTGCCGCCGCGCCCGACTATGACGGCACGGCCGCCCATGCGTTCGCGACCCACGGCGAGCACAGCGCTGCACTGGCGCGGGCGCTGCGCGAGAGCCGTCTGGCCGGGCGCTCGGTCCTGGCCTATGCGCACGCGGGAGAGATGTGCCGGGTCGTCGCCGTGCTGGGCGGCAACGAGGTACTGGGCGCCATGCTGCTGTTTCGGCGAGAAGACCTTCGCGAGGTATCGCTGCGGACCTTCGAACGCAGCTCGAGCGTCATCGGCATCGTGCTGCTGTCGCAGGAGCGCATGGAGGCCGGGAAGAGCCGTGAGGTCGCGTCGCTGGTGCGCTCGCTGATCTCGCCTCGCCATGACGAGCCCGTGCTGGCTGTGGAGCGCGGCGAGCGCTTTGGACTGGATCTGTCGCAGCCGATGGTGTTGATGGTCGTCGAGATGGAAGAGCCCCGACCGGGCTTCTGGGCCCGGCGGTTGCGCGCGAGCGGCGCGACGTTCGCGCAGGTGCTCGATGAGGTCGACGGGGTGCTTGTCATCGTGTGCGGTGCGACACGCGCCAAGGATGTCCTGGCGTCTTTCAACGAATTCGCGCGTCGCGAACTCGGCGGCGCCTACCGCGGCGTGCTGTCCCGACCGGTGCAGTCACCCGCGGAGGTTCCGGCGCTCTACGCCGCCTTGCGCCGCGGACTCACCGTTCTGAGCCGGTTGGGCATGGTCGGGAACATCGTGGGCCAGAACGAGATGGCGCTGTATTCAGTGCTTTTCGAGACCCACAACCGCGGCAGTCTGCATGACTTCCTCGGGTCGACCATCGGTGCGCTCACCGCGCTCGACAGCAAGCGCGGCTCCGAACTGACGACCACCTTGCTGACGTACTTCGACAGCAACCAGAACGCGAGGACCACCGCGTCACGCATGGGCATTCATGTGAACACCGTTCGCCAACGGCTCGCCACGGTAGAGGAAGCCATCGGACACTGGGGCAGCGCGACTCGCGCGCTCGAGCTTCACATCGCGCTGCGTCTCTGGCATCTCGGTGTGCCGGAGAAGAGTGCCGGCGACACGACGTATTAAGTCTGGGCGTCGTGGCCGACGGCGAATTGCGCGAGTGTGCCGCCGGAGGCCAATGCATCCTTCAGCCAGCGTGGCTGCGGGCCGAAACCACTCCAGGCATTTCCCTTGTCGTCACGGTATTGCTGCGCCGTGCGCTTGCTGGCCGGCTTCGACTTGCGCTTGCGGGTGGTCGTCGATCCACCGTTGGACGCGAAGCTCTCGAGCGACTTGCCGGCGGCCAATGCATCACGAAGCCAATGCGGACGGGGACCGCGGCCGGACCAGACATTGCCCTGACCGTCCGCGTACTTCGCGGCACTCGACGCCTTGGGCGACGAGGTGGCGCCTGACTTTTCGAGTTTGCGCGTCTTCGTCGCGTCGGCACCGAAACCCAATTGTTCGGCAGTCAGCCCATAGTGTGCGATGGCAACCTTGATGCGCTCTACCACGCCCGCGACTTCCTGTGTCTTGAGTTTCTCGGCCTGGCGCTGAAGTGTCTCAATCTGTCGCTGAAGCTGTAGGTATGTTTGAGCCATGTGCAGAATCCTTCAATGGATGGGTGGTGCGAGTTCATTGATCGCTGAGCGTTGTATTGTCGCTCCTGTCAGTCCGCGCGAATGAAAAGTGCCTTTTGAAGCGGGCGAACCTGTGGGTCGCGGACAATCAGGCGCAGTGGGTATGGCGCTGCATTGCCGTCCTTGTCTCGTGGGTCTTCTTATGAATGAAAACGTCGGATCAGTGAAATTGAAAGAGAAAATTGTCTCCGTGGCGCCCATGATGGATTGGACCGACCGCCATTGCCGCTTCTTCCATCGTCTGCTCTCGCAGCGCGCGCTGCTCTACACCGAGATGGTCACGACCGGCGCACTGGTGCATGGCGACGTGCCGCGCCATCTGCGCTTCAACGCCGAGGAGCATCCGGTGGCGTTGCAGCTCGGCGGCAGCGAGCCGGCCGACCTGGCGCATTGCGCGAAGCTGGGCGAGGACTGGGGCTACCAAGAGATCAACCTGAATTGCGGCTGCCCCAGCGAGCGCGTGCAGCGAGGGGCCTTCGGCGCGTGCCTGATGGCCGAGCCGCAGCTGGTGGCCGATGGCGTGAAGGCGATGGTCGACATGGTCGACGTGCCGGTCACGGTCAAGCACCGCATCGGCATCGACAAGACCGAGAGCTACGCGTTCGTGCGCGACTTCGTGGGCACGGTGAGCGAAGCGGGTTGCAGCACCTTCATCGTGCATGCCCGCAACGCCTGGCTCCAGGGCCTGTCGCCCAAGCAGAACCGCGAGATTCCACCGCTGCGCTACGAGCTGGTCCATCGTCTCAAGCACGACTTTCCGGCGCTCTGCTTCTCGATCAATGGCGGCATCGCACAGACCGAGCAGGTGCACCAGCAACTGCGCCTGCTCGACGGCGTGATGGTCGGCCGCGAGGCGTACCACAACCCCTGGTGGCTGGCCGAATGGGATGCGGCGTTTTTTTGTGAGCCGGCGCGCGAGCTGTCGCGCGAAGAGGTCGAGCGCCAGATGTGCGACTACATGGTGCGCGAGGCGGCCGCGCACGGCACCCCGTGGTCGAACGTCGCACGCCACATGCTGGGCCTGCGCAACGGCCTGCCGGGCGCACGCCGCTGGCGCCAGGTGTGGAGCGACCACCGCCTGAAGGGCGAGGCGCCCCACGCGGTGATGGCGCTGGCCCATGCGCAGCCGGTGGAGCCGGCGCTGGCCGGCTGAGCCATTCAACTTTCGGTCGCGATGGCCGATAACCCTTGATCGGGCCCTTGCCCTGGTCGGTCACCCGTGTCGGTGGCGGATCGGGCACGCCCATTTCAAGGATTTCCTCATGCTTTCCCTTCTCTCGCGTCTGCGCCTCGCGCCCCGGCTGGCGCTGGCTTTCGGGCTGGTCATGCTCGTCACCTCGCTGGCCGCCGGCATCGGCATCTGGCGGCTCGACAAGTTGCAGGACATCGCCAACGACCTGGGGGGCGCGTCGGCCCAGCGTGCGCTGCTGGCCCGGGAACTGCACGCCATCGTGGTGCTGAGTTCGGCGCGTGCCGAAAGCCTGATTCAGACGGACGATCCCGGCTACACCGCGCGCGTCAATGCCGACCGCAAAGTGACGTCCGCACGCTCGGAAGTGGTTCGCAAGACCCTGGAAGAGCTCGCCGACAACGAGCGCACCAAGGAGCTGTTCTCCGCGATCGACGAGGCCGGCGGAAAGTTTCGTGTGGTGCGTGACGGGCTGGTGAAGCAGAAGGCGGCAGGCCAACCGGTGTCGAGCGACGAGATCGGCCAGCGTCTGCGTCCGGCGGCCGAGGCCTACGCCAAGGCGGTCGACGACTTGGCGGCCTACCAGGCCGACCGCGTCGAACTGGCGCGTGCGGCGGCCCAGCGCAGCGAGCGCGAGGGCATCACGATGCTGTCCGTCGGCATCGCGCTGGGCCT
>CALRYR010000524.1:0-3491 GCA_943372425.1 Variovorax sp. YR752
GTCGGGTGCCGGCGCCTCGATCCAGTCGACCTGGCCGCCGAGCAGCGCCGCGGTGCGGGCGTTGGCTTCGGGCATCGGCAGCATCACGACCTTGTCGATCTTTGGCACGCGCTTGGCGTCCCAGTAGGTCTTGTTGGCGGCCAGTTCGAGGCGCTCGCGCGCCACGAAGCGAGTCACCTTGAACGGGCCGGAGCCCGACGGATCGGCCGCGAAGGCGGTCCACGCGGCCTTCGACTTGTCGGCCGGCGACGCACCCGCGGCAGCGTCGAACTTCTTCTGCCAATGCGCCGGCGAGGCCATGAACAGGTTGCTGAGGTTGATCGGCAGGAAGGCGTCGGGCTCGCTGGTGGTCAGCTCGACGGTCAGGTCGTCGATCTTGCGGGCGCTGCGCAGCGTGGGCATGCGCGAGGCGGTCACGCCGACCTGGCTGGCGTCGAACTGCACGGCGTCCTTTTCGAGCACCTTGTTCACGTTCCAGACGACGGCGTCGGCCGTGAGCGCGGAGCCGTCGTGGAACTTGACGCCGGGGCGCAGCTTGAAGACCCACTTGGTTTTGTCCTTCGCATCGACCGCCCAGGAGGTGGCGAGGCCGGGGATCAGCACGCTCGGCGCATCGGCCTTCGACAGGTCCCACTGCGTGAGCGAGTCGTAGATCGGAATGCCGGTGAAGCGGTTGCCCTCGAAGCCTTGGTCGGGCTGGCCCAGCGTGCGCGGGATGTCCGCCGCGGTCATGGCGATGCGCAGGGTCTTCTCCTGCGCCATGGCGGCGCTGCCCGCGAACAGGGCGAGCGTGGCCAGCACGCCGGCGCGCAGGCGGTGGGAGCGGAGCGAGGACGAAATCGGGGTCATGGGGCAGCCTCCAGATGTTGGGTGGGGGTCGAAAAGGGCGACCCGAAGTCCAAGCAAAGGCTGTGCCACGGAATGCATGCGGCCGGATCGTCTATAGATCCAAGCGAATCGTTTATCGATATGTTCGGCTGGGGTACGTTTCAGGGCGCCAAGGCGCTTGAGATCGCGCGGGCACACTCGATCACCATGGGGGCCAGTTTCTTCTGGGCGGCCTCCATCGTCCAGCGGCTCGTCGGTGGTGCGACATGCACCGCGCCGTGCGGCCGCCCGTAGCGGTCGACGATCGGTGCGGCGATGCCCATGTCGCCCAGGAACAGCTCCTCGGCGTTGTACGCATAGCCGGTCTTGCGGCAGGCGGCGATGCGCGCCTGGATGGCGCCGATGCCAGTGAGCGTGGCCGGCGTGCGCGCGACCCGCGCCGACGCATGCAGCACGGCCTTCACCTCGTCGTCGGGCAGGCAACTGAGCCACGCGCGGCCCGAGCTGGTGCAGTACATCGGGATGCGCATGCCCACGGGCGTGAGCACCGGAATGAACTGGCTCGTCATGCGCTGGGCGATGTAGAGCATGTCGAGCTCCACCGGCTCGGTCAGGCTGGCCGTCTCGCCGCTGGCGTTGGCCAGTTGCGTGAGGTACGGGTTGGCCGCCTGCACCAGCGGATGGCTGGCGACGTAGTTGAAGCCGATGTCCATGATCTTCGGCAGCAGGCGGAAGCGGCGCGTCTGCGCGTGCTTGCCGACATAGCCCAGCACCTGCAGCGTGTGCACCGTGCGCTGGGCCGAACCCTTGCTCATGCCGGTGCGCTCCGCCACCTCCTGGAGCGTCATGCTGCGGTGCGCCCCGTCGAACGCGCGCAGCACGGCCAGGCCCTTCTCGAGCGACAGGTTGAACAGCGGGTCGGATGACGCCGCCTCGGGCGGGGGCGCGGCGGGCGCTGCCGCGCGGGTCTTGGGGGTCGCCATTTCTGCTGTGTGTTGGTATCGGCAATCGATTCTATGAACGCCACGCCGATCCTGCAGGCCGATGGGAGAATCGCCGGATGACCTCTTCCCTGACGATCACCCGGCCGGACGACTGGCACCTGCACGTGCGCGACGGCGCCGCCCTCGAAGCCGTCGTGCCGCATTCCGCCCGGCAGGTCGGCCGCGCGCTGATCATGCCGAACCTGCGCCCGCCCGTGACCACGGCCGAGCTGGCGCTGGCCTACCGCGAGCGCATCCTGGCCGCCATGCCGGCCGAGCGCGGCTTCGAGCCCGTGATGTCGCTCTACCTCACCGACAAGCTGCCCGCCGACGAGATCGCGCGCGCCGCCGATGCCGGCGTGCGCGCGCTCAAGCTCTACCCCGCGGGCGCCACCACCAACAGCGACGCCGGCGTGACCGACATCCGCAAGACCTACGCGACGCTCGAAGCCATGCAGAAGCACGGTCTGCTGCTGCTGGTGCACGGCGAGGTGACCGACCCGAGCGTCGACCTGTTCGACCGCGAGGCCGTCTTCATCGACCGCGTGATGATCCCGCTGCGCCGCGACATGCCCGAGCTCAAGATCGTCTTCGAGCACCTGACGACGAAGGAGGGCGCGCACTACGTGCGCGACGCGGGCCCGTTCACCGCTGCCACCATCACCGCGCACCACCTGCTCTACAACCGCAACGCGATCTTCACCGGCGGCATCCGCCCCCACTACTACTGCCTGCCGGTGCTCAAGCGCGAGACGCATCGCGTCGCGCTGGTCGAAGCCGCCACCAGCGGCAGCGACCGCTTCTTCATGGGCACCGACAGCGCACCGCACGCCGCACACTTGAAGGAACATGCTCTTGGTTGCGCCGGTTGCTACACCGCATTGAACGCCATCGAGCTCTACGCCCAGGCCTTCGACAACGCCGACGCGCTCGACAAGCTCGAAGGTTTCGCCAGCTTCCACGGTGCCGACTTCTACGGCCTGCCGCGCAACACCGACACCATCACGCTCAAGCGCGAGACGTGGACCGTGCCGGAGACGGTGCCCTACGGCGAGGCAACGCTGAAGCCCCTGGGCGGGGGCGAAACGCTCAACTGGCGGCTCATGAAATGAACGGTGCCAAGGGGCCGGTCGCCACCACCGCCAAGAACATGGCGGTGTTCATCGATGCAGACAACCTGAACGATGCGACCGCCCTTGACCATGTCTTGATGGCAGTGCGTTCTCAGGCCGATCGCGTTCTCTACCGTCGCGCATATGGTCGCCCCGAAAGTCTGAAGAGTATCCATGCTGTCCTCTGGAAGCATGGTGTCCGGCCAGTGGCCAACCTGATCGTCGACAAGACGACGACGGACAGTGCGCTGGTGATCGATGCGGTGGAGGCTGTGTGCACCAACGACATCGATACCGTGGCGATCTGCTCCGGCGATGCCGACTTCGTGCCGCTCGCAATCTGGTTGCGCGAGAAGGGTTGCCGAGTCATTTGCTACAGCTTGGCGAACAAGCTGTTCGCCAATCCCGACAGCTTCTACGATGACGTCGTGGTGCTGGAGGTTGTCGAGCCCGCACATCCCGCCGAGCTTGGAGTCGACGTGCTTGCGGCCTTAGATCCGAAGGCGCCGAAAAACGCGACCGCGCCGCCGGAACAGACCATCGCAGCGGCTGCGAATGGCGCGACCCT
>CALRYR010000525.1:0-3475 GCA_943372425.1 Variovorax sp. YR752
GTCGTCTCGCCACCTGCTGCCGCGTCCCGCTACGAAGGTCCGCTCGATCTGCGCCTGCTGATCGAGTGGCTCGCCGCCGACGGCGTCATCTCGCCGCACGAGGCCAAGCGCACCATCGCGCGCTGCGCGCAGGCCGAGAGCCGGCAGGCGCCGCTGATCCGCCTGGCCAATGTCGCGATGACGCGCGAGCGGGACGGCAAGCCGCTCGACCTCGAGATGCTGACCGAATGGCTGGCCGGGCGCGCCGCGCTGCAGTACCTGCGCATCGATCCGCTGAAGGTCGACGTGGGCAAGGTGGCCGACACCATGAGCGCGGCCTATGCCGAGCGCCACAAGGTGCTGCCGGTGCAGGTCACGCCGAGCGAAGTCGTGGTGGCCACGGCCGAACCCTTCCTCACCGACTGGATCTCCGAGGTCGAGCGCCAGTCGCGTCGCGCGGTGCGCCGCGTGGTGGCGAATCCGTCGGACATCCAGCGCTACACGGCCGAGTTCTTCGCGCTGGCCAAGTCGGTGCGCGCGGCGCAGAAGGCCGGCGGCAACGCGGGCGGCGCCAGCTTCGAGCAGCTGGTCGAACTCGGCAAGAGCAACAAGCAGCTCGACGCCAACGACCAGAGCGTGGTGCAGGTGGTCGACTGGCTGTGGCAGTACGCCTTCGACCAGCGCGCCAGCGACATTCACCTCGAGCCGCGGCGCGAGCAGGGCGTGGTGCGTTTCCGCATCGATGGCGTGCTGCATCCGGCCTACCAGATGCCCATGGGCGTGATGAACGCGATGGTCGCGCGCATCAAGCTGCTCGGCCGCATGGACGTGGTGGAAAAGCGCCGCCCGCTCGACGGCCGCATCAAGACCCGCAACATGCGCGGCGACGAGGTCGAGATGCGCCTGTCGACGCTGCCCACCGCCTTCGGCGAGAAGATGGTGATGCGGATCTTCGACCCCGATACCGCGGTCAAGGACCTCGACGCGCTGGGCTTCGCGCAGCACGACGCCAAGCGTTGGGAACAGCTCGTCACGCGGCCGCACGGCATCATCCTGGTGACCGGGCCGACCGGCTCGGGCAAGACCACCACGCTGTACTCCACGCTCAAGCGCGTCGCGACCGAAGAGGTCAACGTCAGCACCATCGAAGACCCGATCGAAATGATCGAGCCGTCCTTCAACCAGACACAGGTGCAGCCGCAGCTCGACTTCGGCTTCACCGAAGGCCTGCGCGCGCTGATGCGGCAGGACCCGGACATCATCATGGTCGGCGAAATCCGCGACCTCGCCACCGCCGACATGGCGGTACAGGCCGCGCTCACCGGCCACCTGGTGTTCAGCACGCTGCACACCAACGACGCGCCCAGCGCCATCACGCGGCTGATGGAATTGGGCGTGCCGTCGTACCTGATCAACGCCGTGATGCTCGGCGTGCTGGCGCAGCGGCTGGTGCGCACGCTGTGCCCGCTGTGCAAGCAGCCTGACGAGTCGGTCACGCGCGAGAAGCTCGCGGAGTTCGTCGCGCCCTGGCAGATCACCGGCTCGGTGCGCGCCTATCGGGCCGTGGGCTGCGTCGACTGCCGCATGACCGGCTACATGGGCCGCATGGGCCTGTATGAACTGCTCAGCATCAGCGAGGAGTTCAAGGCGCGCGTCAACAAGGAGCCGGTCCTCTCGGCCCTGCGCCGCCAGGCCGTCGCCGACGGCATGCGCCCGCTGCGGCTCGCCGGCGCGCTGCGGGTGGCCGAAGGCGTGACGACCATCGAAGAAGTCCTGAGCGCGACGCCGCCGCTGGATTAGGGCCTGACAGGCCCTGTCTGGGGGTAACCCTAAGTCTTCGCTAGGTGGAATCCACATCGACCTGACGGGATGCTGACCACACAATCGGCCGTTCGAATTTTTTCGAGGAGATTGTTCGTGAAAATCAAAAGTCAGAAGGACTTCTTTGCGGGGTTGATGTTCACCCTCGTCGGGATCGCCTTCGCATGGGGTGCGACAACCTACAACGTGGGCAACGGCGCGCGCATGGGCCCGGGCTACTTCCCGATGATGCTGGGCATCGTGCTGGCCGTGCTCGGCCTCGTGGTGATCTTTTCGGCGCTGACCATCGAGACGGTGGACGGCGACCCGATCGGCAAGATCGCGTGGAAGCCGCTGGGCTTCATCATCGGCGCCAACCTGATCTTCGGCGTGCTGCTTGGCGGCGTCGTGGCGTGGGGCCTGCCCGCCATGGGCCTCATCGCAGCCATCTACGCGCTTGTGCTCATCGCCGGCCTGGCCGGGGAGCAGTACAGCTTCAAGGCCAGCCTGATCCTCGCCACCATCCTCGCGGTCGGCAGCTACCTCGCCTTCGTGGTCGCGCTCAAGCTGCAGTTCCAGGTCTGGCCCACCTTCATTTCGGGCTGAGACACACACCATGGACCTGATCAACAACCTCTCCATCGGCTTCACCGCGGCGTTCACGCTGCAGAACCTGATCTATTGCTTCGTCGGTTGTCTGCTGGGCACGCTGATCGGCGTGCTGCCGGGCATCGGCCCGGTCGCGACCATCGCGATGCTGCTGCCCGCGACCTACGCGCTGCCGCCGGTGGCCGCGCTCATCATGCTGGCCGGCATCTACTACGGCTCGCAGTACGGTGGCTCGACCACCGCCATCCTGGTGAACCTGCCCGGCGAATCATCCTCGGTGGTCACCGTGATCGACGGGCACCAGATGGCCAAGCAGGGCAGGGCGGGTCCCGCGCTCGCTGCGGCCGGCCTGGGCTCCTTCTTCGCCGGTTGCGTGGGCACGCTGATCCTGGCCGCCTTCGCGCCGCCGCTGACCGAGCTGGCCTTCAAGTTCGGCCCGGCCGAGTACTTCTCGCTGATGATCCTGGGCCTGATCGGCGCCGTGGTGCTGGCCTCGGGCTCGCTGCTCAAGGCCATCGCGATGATCGTGCTGGGCCTGCTCATCGGCTTGGTCGGCACCGACGTGAACTCGGGTGTCGCGCGCTTCAGCTTCGACATCCCCGAACTCACCGACGGCATCGGCTTCATCGTGATCGCGATGGGTGTGTTCGGTTACGGTGAAATCATCGCCAACCTGTCGCGCCCGGAAGAGGAACGCCAGGTCTTCACCGCCGAAGTGCACGGCCTGTGGCCCACCAAGGAAGACTTCAAGAACATGCTGCCGGCCGTGCTGCGCGGCACCGCACTCGGTTCGTCGCTGGGCATCCTGCCCGGTGGTGGCGCGCTGCTGTCGGCCTTCGCGGCCTACACGCTCGAGAAGAAGATGAAGCTCAAGCCGGGCGAGATCCCGTTCGGCAAGGGCAACATCCGCGGCGTGGCCGGCCCCGAAGCCGCCAACAACGCCGGTGCGCAGACCTCCTTCATTCCGCTGCTGACGCTCGGCATTCCGCCGAACCCGGTGATGGCGCTGATGGTGGGTGCCATGACCATCCACAACATCCAGCCGGGCCCGCAGGTGATGACCAGCAACCCGGAATTGTTCTGGGGC
>CALRYR010000526.1:0-3463 GCA_943372425.1 Variovorax sp. YR752
GCGGCGAAGGCCACAACCTCCAGGAACACAGCGTCGTGCTGGTCCGTGGCGGTCGTGTCAAGGACTTGCCTGGTGTCCGCTACCACATCGTGCGCGGTTCGCTCGACTTGCAAGGCGTGAAAGACCGCAAGCAGTCGCGTTCCAAGTACGGCGCGAAGCGCCCGAAGAAGGCTTGACCAGGCTTTCCGGCCCGAAGAAGGTTCAAGCCTTCGTCGTGTCGATTCAACGGTGTTCGGTTGCCTTGGCGGGCACATCGAACGAAGTGACCCACTGTCGGGTCGAGTAAGTGAGAGTTCTTGTTGGCTCTCGCGGTACCGCAAACGGTGCCAACTGAAGCAAAGAGGTTAGTAACATGCCACGTCGTCGCGAAGTCCCCAAACGTGAAATCCTGCCGGATCCGAAGTTCGGCAATGTCGAGCTGTCCAAATTCATGAACGTGATCATGGAAGGCGGCAAGAAGGCTGTGGCCGAACGCATCATCTACGGTGCGCTCGAGCAGATCGAGAAGAAGAATCCGGGCAAGGACCCGGTCGAAGCCTTCACGATGGCCATCAACAATGTGAAGCCGATGGTCGAAGTGAAGTCGCGCCGCGTCGGTGGCGCGAACTACCAGGTGCCCGTCGAAGTGCGCCCGGTGCGCCGCCTGGCGCTGTCGATGCGCTGGATCAAGGAAGCCGCCCGCAAGCGCGGCGAGAAGTCGATGGCCCTGCGCCTGGCCAACGAACTCATGGAAGCCACGGAAGGCCGTGGTGGTGCCATGAAGAAGCGCGATGAAGTGCACCGCATGGCCGAGGCCAACAAGGCCTTCAGCCACTTCCGCTTCTAAGAAAACCGTCCTTCAATCAGACAGGCTGGAAGCCCGACCTACCGTGTGGTGGGCGGGCTTTTATCCGTTAACGGAGTAAATACTCATGTCCCGCAAAACCCCCATCGAGCGCTACCGCAACATCGGTATTTCCGCGCACATCGACGCCGGCAAGACCACCACGACCGAGCGCATCCTGTTCTACACGGGCGTGAACCACAAGATCGGCGAAGTGCACGACGGTGCTGCGACGATGGACTGGATGGAGCAGGAACAGGAACGCGGCATCACGATCACCTCGGCTGCCACGACCTGCTTCTGGAAGGGCATGGCCGGCACGTTCCCCGAACACCGCATCAACATCATCGACACCCCCGGCCACGTGGACTTCACGATTGAAGTCGAGCGTTCGATGCGCGTGCTCGACGGTGCCGTGATGGTGTACGACGCCGTCGGCGGCGTGCAGCCCCAGTCGGAAACCGTCTGGCGCCAGGCCAACAAGTACCGCGTGCCCCGCCTCGCGTTCGTCAACAAGATGGACCGTACCGGCGCCAACTTCCTGCGCGTTCGTCAGATGATGATCGACCGCCTGAAGGCCAACCCCGTCGTGATCCAGATCCCGATCGGCGCCGAAGACAAGTTCCAGGGCATCGTCGACCTCGTGAAGATGAAGGCCATCATCTGGGACGAGGACAAGGGTGTGACCTTCCAGTACGGCGAGATCCCTGCCGACATCGTCGATGTCTGCAACGAATACCGCGAAAAGCTGGTCGAGGCCGCTGCCGAAGCCAGCGAAGACCTGATGAACAAGTACCTCGAAGGCGAAGCGCTGACCGAGGAAGAGATCAAGGCGGCCATCCGTCAACGCACCATCGCCGGCGAAATCCAGCCGATGCTGTGCGGCTCCGCGTTCAAGAACAAGGGCGTGCAGGCCATGCTCGACGCGGTCATCGAATACATGCCCGCACCGACGGACATCCCGCCGGTCGGCGGCACCGATGAAGACGAAGCGCCCGTGACCCGCAAGGCCGACGACGGCGAGAAGTTTTCGGCGCTGGCGTTCAAGCTGATGACCGACCCGTTCGTGGGCCAGCTGACCTTCGTGCGCGTCTATTCCGGCGTGCTGACGAAGGGCGACAGCGTCTACAACCCGGTGCGCGGCAAGAAGGAACGCATCGGCCGGATCGTGCAGATGCACGCGAACAACCGCGAAGAAGTCAACGAAATCCGCGCTGGCGACATCGCTGCCTGCGTGGGCCTGAAGGAAGTGACCACGGGCGAAACCCTGTGCGACCCGACGGCCATCGTGACGCTCGAGCGCATGGTGTTCCCGGAGTCGGTGATCTCGCAGGCCGTCGAGCCGAAGACCAAGGTCGACCAGGAAAAGATGGGCATCGCGCTGCAGCGCCTGGCCCAGGAAGATCCGTCCTTCCGCGTGAAGACTGACGAAGAGTCCGGCCAGACCATCATTTCGGGCATGGGCGAGCTCCACCTCGAAATCATCGTGGACCGCATGAAGCGCGAATTCGGCGTGGAAGCCAACGTGGGCAAGCCGCAAGTGGCTTACCGCGAAACCATCCGCAAGACGGTCGAAGATGCCGAAGGCAAGTTCGTGCGTCAGTCGGGCGGCAAGGGCCAGTACGGCCACGTGATTCTGAAGGTCGAGCCGCAGGAAGCCGGCAAGGGCTTCGAGTTCGTCGACGCCATCAAGGGCGGTGTGGTTCCTCGCGAATACATCCCTGCGGTCGAAAAGGGCGTGATCGAAGCGCTGAACCAGGGCGTGCTGGCCGGCTACCCGGTCGTCGACGTCAAGGTCACGCTGCACTTCGGTTCGTACCACGATGTGGACTCGAACGAAATGGCGTTCAAGATGGCTGCGATCTTCGGTTTCAAGGAAGGCTGCCGCAAGGCCAGCCCGGTGATCCTGGAGCCGATGATGGCCGTGGAAGTCGAGACGCCGGAAGACTACGCCGGCAACGTGATGGGCGACCTGTCCAGCCGTCGCGGCATGGTGCAGGGCATGGACGACATGATCGGTGGCGGCAAGGCCATCAAGGCCGAAGTGCCACTGTCGGAAATGTTCGGCTACTCGACCACGCTGCGCTCGATGTCGCAAGGCCGCGCCACGTACACGATGGAGTTCAAGCACTACGCCGAAGCGCCGCGCAACGTCGCCGAAGCCATCGTGGCCGCTCGCGCCAAGTAATTTCAAGAATGTGGGGCTCGCGCAGTGCGCGGCCCGACTTGTCTGCGATCCGGTGCCGTCCTGTTTCCGTGCGGGGCGAATCAGCAATCGGGTGCAGACATAAAACCAACACACGGACATGCTCTTTCTAAGGATTGAAAAATGGCAAAAGGTAAATTCACCCGCACCAAGCCGCACGTGAACGTGGGCACGATCGGTCACGTCGACCATGGCAAGACCACGCTGACGGCTGCGATCGCAACCGTTCTGTCGGCCAAGTTCGGCGGCGAGGCCAAGGCTTACGACCAGATCGACGCAGCGCCCGAAGAAAAGGCCCGCGGCATCACGATCAACACCGCGCACGTCGAGTACGAAACGGCCAACCGCCACTACGCACACGTCGACTGCCCCGGCCACGCCGACTACGTGAAGAACATGATCACCGGCGCCGCTCAGATGGACGGCGCGATCCT
>CALRYR010000527.1:0-3450 GCA_943372425.1 Variovorax sp. YR752
GTTGCGCGGCGTGCTCGACGCCCTGCGCCAGCAGCGCGACCGACAGCGCGGCCGCGAAGGCGTCGCCCGCGCCGATGGTGTCGACCACCTGCACGGCCGGCGGCCGGACCGCGATCGGCGCATGGCCCGCGCGGTACAGCGCGACACCGTCACTGCCGCGCGTGAGCAGCACCGCGCGCGGTCCCGGGCCGTCGTTCGATGCCAGCAGGCCCCCGGCCGTGTCGCCCGGTGCGCGGCCCGGCGCGATGTGCGCCGCGTCCTCGTCGCTGAGCTTGAGCAGGTCGCAGGCCGCGACCCAACGCGGCAGCTTGGCGCGGTAGCCGGCCATGTCGGGGATCAGGCTGGGCCGCACGTTGGGATCGAAGAGCACGATGCGCTGGCCGCGCTGGGCCGCCACCAGCGCCGTGATGCGGCCGGCCGCGGGTTCGGTCAGCAGCGAGATCGCGCCGAAGTGCAGGTAGCGGCAGCTCTCGGGCAAGGTGGGCAGCGGATCGGGCGCCCAACGCGTGTCGGCCGTGCCCTGCGTGTAGAAGGCGTAGCGGTTGGTCTGCGGCGTGCGCTCGACGAAGGCCAGCGTCGAGGGCGCGTCGCTGCGCAGCACGAAGCGCGTGTCGACGCCGTTGCGCTGCAGGTGCTGCAGCAGCCGCTCGCCGAACAGGTCGGTTGAGAGCTGTGTGATGAACCCCGTGGGCTCGCCCAGGCGCGCGGCAGCGATGGCGCCGTTGGCTGGCGCGCCGCCTTCATGGCCTTCGAACTGGAGGCCGGCCACGGCGGTGAAATCGATCAGGGCCTCGCCCACGAATGCGATGCGCATGGCTCAGCCCTCCTGTGCGATGAAGGCGTCCACGCGCCGGCTCGCGCGCCGCAAGGCATCGACCAGCCGCGGGTCGTTGACCAGCGGGCCCCAGAGCGAGTGGTCGGAGCCGAAGGCGGCCACCGGGTCGGTCGCGTCGCAGATCGCGTGCGCCAGCGCCGGGTCCATGCCCTGGTCCTGGTAGGCGTAGGGCAGCTGACCCGCATGCCAGCGCTGCAGGAAGGCCAGGAACAGCGCGGGCAGCATGGCCACGCTGTCGATGGTTTCGCCGCGCGCGAGCCGCTCGCGCACCGTGGGTGCGATGAAGCCGGGGATCTTCGAGAAGCCGTCCATCGCCACGCGCTGGTTGGTGTCGCGGATGGCCGGGTTGCCGAAGCGCTCAAGCACCACGTCGCGGTAGACCGGCAGGTCGACCGGGCTCGGCGCATCGGGCGCACCCAGCACCGGGATCACGTCGTCGGTCACGTAGTCGTAGGCCATCTGCCGGATCGCGGGCCGGTGCGTGCCCTCGTGGATGAACTGCAGTCCGATCAACGTGCCGGCCCAGGCGATGCAGCTGTGGGTGGCGTTGAGCAGCCGGATCTTGGCCTCTTCATAGGGCTGGACCGAGGCTACCAGTTCGACGCCCACGCGCTCCCAGGCGGGCCGGCCCGCGATGAAGTCGTCTTCGATGACCCACTGGATGAAGCTCTCGGCCGTGACCGGCGCGGCATCGTCGATGCCCGTGGCCGCGCGCACGCGTTCGCGCAGTTCGGGCGGTGGCCGCGGCGTGATGCGGTCGACCATCGCGTTGGGGCAGGTGGTGTTCGCCTCGACCCAGTCGCGCAGCGCTGTGTCGCCGCTGCGCGCGATGAACTCGAGCAGGCCTTGGCGGAAGCGCTCGCCGTTGTGACGCAGGTTGTCGCAGTTGAGCAGCGTGAGCGGGCCTCCATCGGCCGCGCGCCGCGCGCGCAGCAGCGCACAGAGCGCGCCGTAGACCGTCTGGCCGGCTTCGCCCCTGCGCGCAAGCGCGATGTCCGCAGCCAGTTCGGCGAAGGACAGGTCGAGCGCGCCCTTGGCATCGAGGTAGTAGCCGGCCTCGGTCACGGTGAAGGAGACGATGCGGGTCGCGGGATCGGCACCGCAGGCGATCACCGTGGCCAGCGTGGGCTCGTAAGGCAGCACGCGGCGGATCGCCGTGATGCGTTCGTAGTGGAAGGCGCCGGCCGGGGTGACCGTCTCCAGCGTGTAGGCACCGCTTTGCGCCTGCAGCGCCGCCAGCACCTCGGCCATGTCGGCGCGCAGGTTGGCGCCGACCAGCGACCAGCGTGTGTCGCCCAGGTCGAGGAGCCGCTGCAGATAGACCGCCTGGTGGGCGCGGTGGAAGGAGCCCAGCCCCAGGTGCAGCACCACGAGGTCGGTGTCCGGCACGGTTGCGAGTGTCACGTCGAGCTTTCGGATGAAGAGAAGAACAGAAATGGCATCAGGCCGCGAGCGCCTGGCCCTGGCGGTCGAACAGGTGCAGCACCGCCGGGTCGAGCTCGACGCCCACGTCGTCGCCCACGCGCAGCGGCGTGCGCTCGTTCTGGCGCGCGATCAGCGGCACGCCGTCAACGTCGACATGGATCAGCGTGTCGGCGCCCAGCGCCTCGACCAGGTCGACCCGGCCGGGCACGCCCGCGCCATGGCCCGGGTGCACCTGCAGGCCCTCGGGCCGTACGCCGAGGAAGCCGTCGGCCGGCAGGCGGCCGCCGGTCTTCGAGGAGAAGCTGGGGATGGCCGCGGCCGGCACCATGTTCATCGAGGGCATGCCGATGAACTGCGCGACGAAGCGGTTCACCGGATGGTCGTAGAGCGCCATCGGCGTGCCGACCTGCTCGATCACGCCGTCCTTGAGCACCACCACGCGGTCGGCCAGCGTCATCGCCTCGACCTGGTCGTGCGTCACGTAGATGCTGGTCGCGCCCAAGGCGACGTGCAGCTTGTGGATCTCGACCCGCGTGTTGCCGCGCAGCGCGGCATCGAGGTTGGACAGCGGCTCGTCGAACAGGAAGACCTTGGGCGCGCGCACGATCGCGCGGCCGATGGCCACGCGCTGGCGCTGGCCGCCCGAGAGTTCCTTGGGCGTGCGGGCGAGGTACTGCGTGAGGTTGAGCTGCTCGGCCGCATGCGCGACCTTCCTGCGGACCTCTTCCTTGGGAACGCCGGCCAGCTTGAGCGCAAAGGACATGTTGTCGGCCACGCTCATGTGCGGATAGAGCGCATAGCTCTGGAACACCATCGCCAGGTCGCGCTTGCCCGAGGCGAGGTTCGTGATGTCCTTGCCGTCGAGCATCAACTGGCCGCTGGTGGTCGGTTCGAGCCCGGCGATGAGCCGCAGCAGCGTCGACTTGCCGCAGCCCGAGGGCCCGACGAAGACGATGAACTCGCCCTTCTGGATCTCAAGGTTCACGCCGCGGATGATGTGCGCGTCGCCGAAGCTCTTCTGGATGTTCTTGAGTTCGAGGTAGGCCATTCAATGCTCCTTGATCATTTCACGGCGCCGAAGGTCAGGCCTTGGACGAGTTGCTTTTGAGAGAACCAGCCGAACACCACGATCGGCGTGATCGCCATCAGCGAGGCCGCGGACAGCTTGGCCCAGAACAGGCCTTCGGGGC
>CALRYR010000528.1:0-3448 GCA_943372425.1 Variovorax sp. YR752
GCTGTCCCCCGCAGCGGCGGGCAAATGCCCGGGTGTCGCGACGGCTTGGTTGTAAGCCCCCGTAGATGGTCCTGCCATAGCACTCCTCGTTGGTTTTGTCCCTCGATCCGGTCAAAGGTCTTCGACCGTCGGGGCGCGCGGAGTCTACGATTGGTGACAATTTGCATCCAATTGGATCGAGACATGGCCCGATTCAATTCAGAAATGAATGCGAAAGGTTCTCAAAAAGGGGCCGCCGGAGCGGTCGCCCGACCGCGCTCAGGCGCGTCGCGAGCCCTGCGCCGCCGCCGTGGGCTGCAGCGTCTCCAGCCACTCGGGGCTGGCGGCGAGCTCGACCGCCGCCTGCAAGGCGCGCGTCATGCGGTCGCTGGCGTGCGTCATGAAGCCGAGCGGCGTTTCCAGCAGCGGCGCGATCAGCGGGCGCGCTTCGTAGGGGCCGTCGTCGCGCGACAGCAGTTCCAGCGCGGCCTGCGGCAGCACCGATGCGAGCGCGCCGGCGCCCACGCTGCTGGCCAGCGTGTGGATCGAGTTGGTCTCCATGGCCGCTTCAACGCGCAGGCCGATGGTCTTGAAGGCGCGGTCGACGATCGCCCGGTTGTGCATGTCGGGGGTGAGCAGGCACAGCGGCAGCGTGGCGGCCTCGGCCCAGCCGACCGGCTCGCCGATGCGCACCGCCCGGCCCGGCCGCACCGGCCCCGGCTTGCGCTGCACCAGGTAGTAGGTCTCGACGCACTGCGGCCAGACCGCCAGGCTGACGTGGCGCACGCGGGTGCGGTCGGTGTAGCCGAGCGCGAGGTCGAGCGACATGCTGTCGAGCGCCGTCTCGATCTCCAGCGAACTGAGGGACACCACCGTCGGCGCCACGCCCGGGTGCCGCTTCTGCAGCGCGATGGCGAAGCGCGAGAGGATGGTCATGCCGGTCGGCACCGCCGCCAGCCGCAGGCGCCCTCGGGGCTGGCCGGCCTCGCTGCGCAGGCGTTCACGCAGCAGTTCCTGCTCCTGCAGCATGCGCTGCGCGGTGGCGAGCACCGCCTCGCCCTCGACGGTGAAGCCTTCGAAGGCGCGGCCCCGCTTGACGATGAGCACGCCGAATTCGCCTTCGAGCGCCCGCAGGGCGTTCGACAGCGCCGGCTGCGTGATGTGGCAGGCCTGCGCGGCGCGGCCGAAGTGGCGGTGCTCGTTGAGCGCCGCCAGATAACGCATGGACGCCAGGACGTTCATCGCACCGCGCGGAGGATCAGGTGTCCTTGCTGACCGTGATGGTCGGGAACTTCGTCGAGAAGTCCTTCGCCTTCTCGGCGATGCCCACGGCCACGGTGCGCGCCACCGCCTTGTAGATGGCCGCGACATCGCCGTCGGGGTCGGCCACCACCGTCGGCTTGCCGCTGTCGGCCTGCAGGCGGATGTTGATGTCCAGCGGCAGCGCGCCGAGGTAGTCCATGCCGTACTGCGCCGCCATCTTCTTGCCGCCGTCGGCGCCGAAGATGTGCTCGACGTGGCCGCAGTTGGAGCAGACGTGCACCGCCATGTTCTCGACGATGCCGAGGATCGGCACGCCGACCTTCTCGAACATCTTGATGCCCTTCTTGGCGTCGAGCAGCGCGATGTCCTGCGGCGTGGTGACGATCACCGCGCCGGTCATCGGCACCCGCTGCGACAGCGTGAGCTGGATGTCGCCGGTGCCGGGCGGCAGGTCGACGATCAGGTAGTCGAGGTCTTTCCAGTTGGTCTGGCGCAGCAGCTGCTCCAGCGCCTGGGTCGCCATCGGGCCGCGCCAGATCATGGCCTCGTCCTGGTCGACCAGGAAGCCGATCGACATGACCTGCACGCCGTAGTTTTCCAGCGGCTCCATGGTCTTGCCGTCATCACTCTCCGGGCGGCGGTCGATGCCCAGCATCATGGGCTGACTGGGGCCGTAGATGTCGGCATCGAGCAGGCCGACCGAGGCGCCTTCGGCGGCCAGTGCCAGCGCCAGGTTGGCGGCGGTGGTGCTCTTGCCCACGCCGCCCTTGCCCGAGGCCACGGCGACGATGTTCTTCACGTTGGGCAGCAACTGCACGCCTCGCTGCACCGCGTGGCTGACCACCTTGGTCGTGATGTTGACCGACACGTTGTCGACGCCCGGCACCGTGCGCGCGGCAGCGACGAAGGCCTTGCGCAACGCCGCATGCTGGCTCTTGGCCGGGTAGCCGAGCTCGACATCGAAGGACACATCGCCTTCGCTGATCTGCAGGTTCCTCAGCGCCTTGGTGCTGACGAAATCCTTGCCGGTGTTGGGATCGAGGACGGCCTTGAGCGCATCCTGAATCACCGCTTGCGTGATTGCCATTGACAACTCCTGAATCGGGGTAGTCTACGTGCCGATCCATGCCCCGCCCCGCCTCCACCCCAATGCCCTCACTGCCCGCCACAGCGCTGCTGCTCACCGGCGGGGGTGCCCGCGCCGCCTACCAGGTCGGCGTGCTCGAGGCGATCGCCGAGCTGCGCCGCGGTGCCGGCCTGGCGACAGGGCGCAACCCGTTCTCGATCATCACCGGCACGTCGGCCGGCGCCATCAACGCCGCCGCGCTGGCCTGCGGCGCAGACGATTTCGACGCGGCCGTGCAACGCATGGCCCAGCTGTGGCGCAACCTGCATGTGGAACAGGTCTACCGCACCGACGCCTTCGCGATGCTCGACGCGGCCGCCCGCTGGCGGCTCATCCTGGGGGTGGGGCAACTGCTGGCGCGCTGGTTCCGCCTCAAGCCACGCTCGCTGCTCGACAACTCGCCGCTGGCCGAGCTGCTGGCGCAGATGGTGCCGTTCGATCGCCTGCCCGGGCTGCTGGCCGATGGCCACCTCGACGCGCTGGCCGTGACCGCGTCGAGCTACAGCTCGGGCGAACACGTGACCTTCTTCCAGTCGCGCACCGCCATGCCGCCTTGGTCGCGTGCGCAGCGCCGGGCGGTAGCCGCCCCCATCACCCACGCGCATCTGCTGGCGTCGTCGGCGATTCCCTTCGTGTTCCCCGCGACCGGCCTGCCGATGTCCGGACACACCGAATACTTCGGCGACGGCTCGATGCGCCAGACGGCGCCCACCGCCGCGGCGATCCACCTCGGGGCCGAGCGCATCCTGGCAGTCGGTGCCGGGCGAATGAACGAACCCCTCGACGCCGCAGCGCCCACGACGCTGAGCGGCGAACCCACGCTGGCGCAGATCGCGGGACATGCAATGTCAGGCATCTTTCTCGACGCGCTGGGCGTCGACGTGGAGCGCATCCATCGCATCAACGCCACGCTGTCGCTCATTCCGCTCGAAGCGCGCGCCGGCACGCATCTGCGGCCCATCGAACTGCTGCTGATCGCGCCGTCGGAGCGCATCGACACCATCGCCGCGCGACACGCGGGCACGCTGCCGCGGGCCGTGCGGCGCGTGCTGGCCAGCGGCAGCACGCCGGGCGATGGCA
>CALRYR010000529.1:0-3446 GCA_943372425.1 Variovorax sp. YR752
GTCGCCGCCGGGGTTCTGGATGCCGATGCTCTCGTAGGCCGGCCAGGGGCGCGTCAGCGCGTCCTGCAGCGACGCGCCGTAGCCTTCGAGGCTGTTGTAGCTCACTTGCAGCGACGCCTGCGCCTCGCTCTGGTAGCCCAGGCGACCCATGCGCAGCGAGGTGCCGAAGGGCATGTGCATGCTGCCCTCGCCGATGGGCTGCAGTTCGTGCGGCCTGCCGGCCACGAAGCTCGAACACAGCGCCGGCGATGCGCCGAACAGGTACAGCAGCAGGAAGGCGTGCCGGCGGAAATTGCGGATCAGCGCGAAGTACTGTTCGCTCGACACCTCCGGCAACGACCAGTTGTAGTGGATGCCCGAGATGGTCTGCATGCGCCGGCCGTAGCGATGGCTCAGCCCCATGCGGTACACGCTCTTGGCGCGGCCCACGTTCGAGCCGCCGTAGCGCGCGATCGGAATGGTCTCGTCGGTCGGCAGGCCGCAGGGCATGCTCGACACCCACATGCGCTCGTCGCCCAGTTCGTTCAGCACCCGGTAGGTGAACTGGTGCACCTGCGTCAGCTCGTCGAGCGCCGCCTCGACATCGCCGTGCACGCCGGTGATCAGCTCCAGCTGCGATTCGCTGAAGTCGGTGGTGATGTGGGGATGGGTGAGCGCCGAGCCCAGCGCCGCCGGGTGCGGCGTCAGCGCGAGCTGCCCGTCGGGCTGCGCGCGCAGGCTTTCCTTCTCGATGCCCCGCCGCACGCCCCTCAAGCGTGCGGGCGAGAGCGCGGCGAGCCGCTCCTGCAATGTGCTCATGTTCTTGTCGGTTGTCCGTCTTTTGGTGGGGCTGGAAGGTAGCACTTTCGGCAGACGGCTGCTGGCGCGGGGAAACTGCCCCGCGTCTCGCGCCGATCAGCCCAGCACGCGCCGCAGGAAGGCGCCCAGGTCGGCGATTTCCTCCAGGCAGACCGAATGCGCCATCGGGTAGTCGTGCCATTCCACCGCGTAGCCGAGCCGCTCGAGCGTGGCGCGGGTGTCAGTGGCGCGCGGCAATACCACCACGCCATCCTGCGTGCCGTGCGCCAGAAACACCGGTGTCGACTGGTTCGCGGGGGCGCGCTCGGCCTCGGTGGTGGCGGCCAGCGGCAGGTAGCCCGACAGGCCGACGATGCCGGCCAGCCGCTCCGAATGGCGCAGGCCGGTCATGAGCGCCATCGCGCAACCCTGCGAGAAGCCGGCCAGCACGATGCGCTCGGCCAGGATGCCGCGGGTCTTTTCCCGCGCGATCAGCGCTTCGATCGCATCGCGCGAGCGGCGCAGGCCAGCTTCGTCCTCGCGGCGAACCAGGTCGGGCGCGAAGATGTCGTACCAGGCGGGCATCGGGTAGCCGCCGTTGATGGTCACCGGCATCGACGGCGCGCTGGGGAACACGAAGCGCACCGGGCCGACGTCGCCCAGCTCCAATTCCTTGGCGATCGGCACGAAGTCGTTGCCGTCGGCGCCCAGGCCGTGGATGACGATGACGGCGGCGGTCGGGTTGGGCGCGGTTTCGATTTCGATGGTGGGCAGGAGGGACATGGCGGCGGGAATGAGTCTGGTGACGGGCGACAGGCCGACACGATAGCGCACGGCAGGGGGCTACCCTGTTCGGATGTCCCGAGGAACTGCATGAACCCCACGCCCATCGACCCATCCGATGCCCCGCCTGCTGCCGGCACGCCGACGCAGGACCAGACGGCCTCCCCTTTCGTCAAAGCAAAATTCGATGCGCTGCTGATGGTCTGCAGCCGCTGTGCGGAGCGCAGCAGCGGTCCGTCGAAGCGCAAGGCGAACAAGCTGCCGGGCGAGTTCAAGAAGGCACTCGGCGCCGAACGGCCGCGCTTCCGCATCGTCGAGACGTCCTGCCTGGGGCTGTGCCCGAAGAAAGCCACTGCGGTGGCGGCCGCGACGGGCGAGGGCCCGCTGCGATTGGCCGCTGTCGGCGGCAAGTCCGACATCCAGGCGATGGCCGACCGCCTGCGCGGCCGCCGCTGAGGCCAGTCGCTAACGGCTGGCCTGCTGCCTGCACTGGCGCAGGTTGCCGTCGAAGCGGGTGGGGAGCTGCGCGTCGCACTCGCTGCCGTTCGGGATGAGGCGGCACAGGCCCACGATCACGAAGTCGGACACCGCTTCGGTGCAGCTGCGGTATGGCGCCAGTGTCGGGTTGGCATGCGCCTTGAATCCCCAGTCTTCCGAGAACATGACGGTGCGGCCCATCGCCTCCTCGAAGTAGTCGCGGTCGCGCTCCTTCACGGCGATCTCCATGCGCGGCAGTTCGCCGTCGAGAAAGCGCACCGCGGCCGAGGGGAACAGGGCGGCGTCCTGTGCGGCGGCAGGACCTGCCGCCAGGGCCGCCAAGGTGGCCAGCGCCAGGAAGTGCCGAAAGGCGCGTGGGGACGGCAAAGCTGTGGTCATGGGTTCCGATTCTCCTATGGGCCGCACCTACACTCGCCGGATGGCATCCAAACCGTCACGCACGCTGCGAACGGCCGAACGCGGCATCCTCTGTCTGCTGATCGGCATCGCGGTGCTGGCCGGCCCGTACGTCCTGCCATCGCCCCGCTGGCACGACATGCTCGCGGGCGCCGCCACGGTCGGCTGGTTCGCGCTGGTGCTGGGCGTCGCGCTGATCGTGGTCGGCCTGGTGCAGCGGGCCAAGGGCAAGCGGCCGTAACTTTTCAGCGCTTCCCGAGCGCCTTCTTCACCAGTTCCACCACGCCGAGCACAATCGCGCCGGCCACGATGCCGACGCCCGCGTTGACCAGCATCGATCCGACCGTGCCCAACGCGCCCGCGCCGGTGGCCCAGGCTTCGACCGCGTGCCCGAGCGCTGGCACGCCGTGCACCAGGATGCCGCCGCCGACGAGGAACATAGCGGCGGTGCCGGCCACCGACAGCGCCTTCATCAACCAAGGCGCCGTCGCCAGGATGCCCCGGCCGAAGGCCTGCTGTGCTGCGCTGGCGCGGCGGGTGAGCCAGAGGCCCGCGTCGTCCAGCTTCACGATGCCCGCGACCAGCCCGTAGACGCCAATGGTCATGATGATCGCGATGCCCGAGAGCACCGCGACCTGGGTGCCGAAAGGCTGGCCGCCGACGGTGCCCAGCGTGATGACGATGATCTCGGCCGACAGGATGAAGTCGGTGCGCACCGCGCCCTTGATCTTGGCCTTTTCGGCCGCGACGACGTCCACCGCCGGGTCGGCCACGGCCTTCACGTGCTGCGCCACCTCGGCGTCGTGCTCGTCCTTGTGGAGGAACTTGTGGGCGAGCTTCTCGACCCCTTCGAAGCACAGGAAGGCGCCGCCGATCATCAGCAGCGGCGTGATCGCCCAGGGCAGGAAGCTGCCGATGAGCAAGGCCGCCGGCACCAGGATCAGCTTGTTGAGGAACGAGCCCTTGCACACCGCCCAGACCACCGGCAGCTC
>CALRYR010000530.1:0-3444 GCA_943372425.1 Variovorax sp. YR752
CGGTGGGCGAGGATCGGCGGGCGACGCATGGCGTCCGGCTCGATGCCTCGCCGCATCCGCTGGAACCGACCCACCGACGCCTCCCGATTTCCTCCTCCCGCCGGGTCGTACCGACCATCGAACGCGCGGCGGGCGCGGAGGAAGCAGCATGAACGAGCGAGCCATCGCTCCACACGGCGCGCCGAACGGCGTGTCGAAGCCGGGAACCGTCTGGTTCGTCGGCGCGGGTCCGGGTGACCCGGAACTCATCACCGTCAAGGGCCGCGGCCTGATCGAACGCGCCGGGGCCATCCTGTTCGCGGGCTCGCTGGTGAGCGAGGCCGCCACGCGCTGGGCGCCGGCGGATTGCGTCATCGCCGACAGCAAGGACATGACGCTCGAGCAGATGTCGGCCTGGCTGATCGCGCAGGCCGCACGCTGCGACACGGTGGTGCGCCTGCAGACCGGCGACCCGGGCCTCTACGGCGCGCTGATCGAGTTGGTGCAGCCGCTGGACGCGGCCGGCGTGCCGATCGCGGTGGTGCCGGGCGTGTCCTCCGCGATGGCGTCGGCGGCCGCGGCGGTCGAGAGCCTGACGTTGCCCGAGGTCACGCAGACCGTGATCTTCACGCGGGTCGAAGGCCGCACGCCGATGCCCGAAGGCGAGTCGCTCGAAGCGCTGGCCGCCCACCACAGCACCCTGTGCATCTTCCTGAGCATCACGCTGATGGGCAAGGTCACGGCCGCGCTGACGGCTGCCGGCTGGTCGCCCGACGCGCCGGTGGTGGTCGTGCACAAGGCCAGCTGGCCGGGCGAAGAGAAGATCGTGCGCGGCTCGGTCGCCACCATCCAGGCGCTGTGCCGCGAGGCCCGCATCGTGAGCCAGTCGATGATCATCGCCAGCCCCAACCTGGGCGCCCGGCAGTGGACCACGCTCGCCAAATCCAAGCTCTACGACGCGAGCTTCACCCATCGGTTCCGGCGCGCCAGCGTGCCCGTCGACCACCTGCTCCAGGACACCCCATGAACGAAGACACCATCCTGCTGGTGGGCCACGGCTCGCGCGAGAAATCCGGCAACGACGAGATCGAGACCTTCGCCGCGCAATGGCGCGAACGCCAGCCCGGCTGGCGCATCGAGGTCTGCTTCATCGAGTTCTCCGAGATCACGATGAGCGAGGGCTTGCGCCGCGCCGCCGAGGGCGCGCGCCGCGTGGTCGTGGTGCCGCTGATCCTGAACGCCGCGGGCCACGTGAAGATGGACATCCCGCAGGCCATCGACGGCGCCCGGCTCAAGTTCCCGTTCGTGCAGTTCCTCTATGCGCCGCACCTGCAGGCCTGCGACCCGATCCTGGCGATCCTGCGCCGGCGCCTGAAGGGCGCGATGCAGGCGCTCGACATGCCCGACCCGACCACCACCGGCGTGGTGATCCTGGGGCGCGGCTCGTCCGACCGGCAGGCCAACGGCGACATGGCCAAGATGGCGCGCTGGCTGATGGAGGAGACCGACCACGAGCTGGTCGACCTCGCGTTCACCGGCATCACTTACCCACGCCTGGAGAAAGCCGTGCAGCGCCAGCGCCTGCTGGGCATGACGCAGGTGGTGGTCCTGCCGTACTACCTGTTCAACGGCACGCTGGTCGAGCGCATCGCGCGCCAAGTCGAGCACCTGAAGGCGCAGTACCCGACGATCCGCTTCATTTCGACGAAGTACTTCGGCTTCGAGCGCGAGATCTTCGAGCTGCTGGAGCAACGCGTGACCGACCTGCGCCGCGGCGCGCCGATCGCGCTGATGCCCTGCGACGGCTGCAAGTTCCGCGACTTCGCGGTCGAGCACGGGCTGGGCGGGCACCACCACGACGACGCGGTGCCGCACAGCCACGACCACGACCACGCGCATGACCACGCGCACCCGCATCCGCATGCCGAGCCGCACGCGCATGAGCATCCGCACGATCACACGCACGATCATGACCACGCACACACCCGCTGAGTCCCGCGCGAACGTCGTCACCGAGCAGCTCACCGCCGCCGGCCGCGCCATCGAGCACGACTCCTTCGCCGTGATCGACCGCGAGGTCACCTCGCACGCCTCCACCGCCGACCAATGGCCGGTGGTGCGCCGCATGATCCACGCGAACGCCGACTTCGATTTCAACGGCCTGACCGACTTCCACCCCGGCGCGGTCGATGCCGCCATCGCCGCGATCCGTTCGCGCGCGAGCCGCGTGGTGGCCGACGTCGAGATGATCTGCGTCGGCCTGTCGGCCCCGCGCCTGGGCCACTTCGGCATGGGCACGCACCAGTTCATCAGCGACGAGGACGTGATCGCACAAGCCAAGGCCGAGGGCACGACCCGCGCCGTGCAGGCCATGCGCAAGGCGCACCGGCTGGGGTTGGTCGACGGCGCCATCGTCGGCATCGGCAATGCGCCGACTGCGCTGATCGAGATCGTGCGGCTGATTCACGAAGAGGGCGCGCGCCCGGCGGTGGTCGTTGGCATGCCGGTGGGCTTCGTGTCCGCGGCCGAGTCGAAGGACCTGGTGGCGCTGGAGCGCGAGGTGCCCTGGATCGTGATCCGTGGCCGCAAGGGCGGCTCCACGCTGGTGGTGGCGGCCATCCATGCATTGCTCGGCCTGGCGGAGGCACGCGAACTCGCATGATGAAGAAGGACGCGCCCCGCGGCACCCGCACCGGTTTCACCACCGGCGCGTGCTCCGCCGCGGCCGCGCGCGCCGCCGTCATCGGGCTGGTCACGGGCGAGGTGCCCGAGCATGTCGAATGCCTGCTGCCCAACGGCGACCTCGTGACCTTCGCCGTGCAGGACGGTCGTGTCGACGCGGCCGGCACGCTGGCGCATGCCATGGTCATCAAGGACGCGGGCGACGACCCCGACTGCACCGACAAGGCTCATCTCACCGCCGACGTGCGCGTGCTGCCCGATCGCGCGGGGCAGGTGCTGCTCGCCGGGGGCGTGGGCGTGGGCACCGTCACGATGCCCGGCCTGGGGCTGGAAGTCGGCGGCCCCGCCATCAACCCGGTGCCACGCCGCAACATCGAGGCCAACGTGCGCGCGGTGGGTACGACGCTGCTCGACGAGATCGGGCTCGAAGTCGCGATCTCGGTGCCGCAGGGCGTGGAGATGGCCAAGAAGACGCTGAACGCACGCCTGGGCATCCTGGGCGGCATCTCCATCCTCGGCACCACCGGCATCGTCAAGCCGTACTCCACCGCCGCCTACCGCGCGAGCGTGGTGCAGGGCGTGCACGTGGCCGGCACGCTGGGCCACGGCGTGGTGGTGCTCACGACCGGCGGGCGCACCGAGAAGTTCGTCATGGCCGAGATGCCCGAGCTGCCCGAAGCGGCCTTCGTGCAGATGGGCGACTTCCTGCGCTACGCCATGGGCGCCGCAGTCAAGGCGGGCATCCGGCGCGTGGTCATCGGCGGCATGGTGGGCAAGCTCACC
>CALRYR010000531.1:0-3441 GCA_943372425.1 Variovorax sp. YR752
TGTGCCCAAGACGCAAGGCAGCTTCGGCGTGGAGTGGGACATCCCCATGGTGCGCGGCCTGTCGCTCGACGCACGCGTGACGGCCACCGGCAGCAGCTACGCCGATGCCACCAACACGCTCAAGGTTGCGGGCTGGGGTCGCCTGGACATCGGCGCCCGCTACGTGACGGAGATCTCCGGCAAGCTGGTCACCTTCCGCGGGCGCATCGACAACGTGGCCGATCGCGACTACTGGGCGTCCGTGGGCGGCTACCCGAATGCGGGCTACCTGGTGCTGGGCAACCCGCGCACCTTCAGCCTGACCGCTTCGGTCGATTTCTGATCGACGAACGCCAACGCGCTCGCAACCGAAGGGACCTCACGGTCCCTTCTTCAATTCCGCTTCCAGCGCATCCACGAACATCGCCGGCACGTTGAAGCCGGTCTGCTCGGTGATCTCCTGGAAGCAGGTCGGGCTGGTCACGTTGATCTCGGTGACCGAGTCGCCGATCACGTCGAGGCCGATCAGCAGCAGGCCGCGCGGCGCCAGCGCCCGGCCGACGGTCTCGGCGATCTCGCGGTTGCGCGGCGTCAGCGGCTGGGCCACGCCCTTGCCGCCTGCTGCCAGGTTGCCGCGCACCTCGGTGCCCTGCGGAATGCGCGCCAGCACGAAGGGCGCGGGCTCGCCGCCAATGATCAGGATGCGCTTGTCGCCGTCGACGATCTGCGGCACGAAGCGCTGCACCATGATCGTCTCGGCACCGTCCTTGTTAAGCGTCTCGATGATGGAGCCGAGGTTCATCGCGTCCTGCTTCACGCGGAAGATGCCCATGCCGCCCATGCCGTCGAGCGGCTTCAGGATGATGTCGCCGTGCTCGGCGTGGAAGTCGCGCACCGCGCCCGCGCTGCGCGTGACCAGCGTCGGCGTGACGAACTGCGGGAACTCCATGATCGCGAGCTTCTCCGGGTGGTCGCGCAGCGCCCGCGGCTTGTTGACCACGCGCGCGCCCTCGCGCTCGGCCTGCTCGAGCAGGTGCGTGGCGTAGATGTACTCGGGGTCGAAGGGCGGGTCCTTGCGCATCAGCACCACGTCGAAGTCCTTCAGGGCTTTCGACTCCTCGATGTCGACGTGGTACCAGGTCTTCGCATCGCCGGTCAGCGTGATCTGCTGCACGTTGGCCGTGACCACGCTGCCCGACTTCCAGGTCAGGTCCTGCGGCAGGCAGGCCGCGATGCGCCAGCCGCGACGCTGCGCCTCGCGCATCATCGAGAAGGTCGTGTCCTTGTAGATCTTGAACTGGTCGAGCGGGTCGGCGACGAAGAGGATGTTGCGGCTCATGGTGTCTTTCCGGCGGCCCGGATGGCCGCCTTGCTGTCTTGATTGATCTTGCAGGCAGGCGCGATGTCCTTGCCTGCGGCGGCCTTTTTGCCGACGCGCTGGATCGCCAACGCGACGGCGCCCGCCACCACGCCCCAGAAGGCCGAGCCGATGCCGGCGAGGGTCACGCCCGAGAGCGTGACGAGGAAGGTGATGAGCGCGGCCTCGCGGTGCGACTCGTCGCGCAACGCCGCCGCCAGCCCGCCACCGATGGTGCCCAGCAGCGCCAGGCCGGCGATGGCGGCGACGAGCTCCTTCGGGAAGGCGGTGAGCAGGCCGGTGACGGCCGCGCCGAACAGGCCGATCACAACGTAGATCGCGCCGCAGCTCACGGCCGCGGTGTAGCGCCGCGCCGGGTCTTCGTGCGCCTCGCGGCCCATGCAGATGGCGGCGGTGATGGCGCTCAGGTTGAGCGCGTAGCCGCCGAAGGGCGCGAGCACCAGCGTCGCTACGCCGGTGAGCGTGATGAGCTTCGAGATCGGCATGTCGTAGCCGGCCGCGCGGATGGCCGCTACGCCCGGCAGGTTCTGCGACGCCATCGTCACCACGAAGAGCGGCAACGCCAGGCTCACCACGGCCTGCCAGGTGAAGACGGGCATCGTGAACACCGGCAGCGCCAGGCTGAAGTGCACCGCCGACCAGGCCATCTCACCGCGCAGCGCCGCGTATGCGATGGCGATGACCAACGTGAGCGGCACCGCGTAGCGCGGCGCGACGCGCTTGCCGACCAGGTAGGTGCCGAGCATCAGCAACACCAGCGGCAGCGCGGTCTGCGCCGCTGCGAAGGCCGACAGGCCGAAGCGCGCCAGCACGCCGGCCAGCAGCGCCGAGGCGATGGCCATCGGAATCCGGTTCATCACCCGCTCGAACCAGCCGGTGGCACCGGCCAGTGTGATGAGCGCCGCGCAGACGATGAAGGCGCCGACCGCCTCGCCCATGCCGTAGCCGGCACCGGCCGTGGCCAGCACGGCCGCGCCGGGTGTGCTCCACGCGACCATCACCGGCTTGCGCAGCCACAGCGACGGCAGCACCGACGCGAGGCCCATGCCGAGGCCGAGCGCCCACATCCACGAGGCGATCATGTCCGGCGTGGCGCCGAAGGCCTGCGCGGCCTGGAACACGATGACGACCGAGCTGGTGAAGCCCACCAGCACCGCGACGAAGCCGGCGGTGAAGGCCGAGAGACTCAGGTCCTTGAAGAAACGCATCCGGCGATTGTGCCGGGCAGCGGGCCACCTCGCCGGAGGCGCACCAAGGACGTGCGTCAGGCCGCGCCGAGGTAGGCCCGCGCCAATGCGCCGTCCGCCGCGATCTCGGCCGCGCTGCCCTGCGCGACGATCCGCCCGCCCTCGATCACGTACGCACGGTCGCACAGCGCCAGCGCGAGCGCCGCCATCTGGTCGACCAGCACCACCGTGAGGCCTTCGCTGCGCAGCGCATCGAGCGCTTCGAACAGCTCGGCGATCACCTTGGGCGCGAGGCCCAGCGAAGGTTCGTCGAGCAGCAGCACGCGCGGCTTCGACATCAGGCCGCGCGCGATGGCGAGCATCTGCTGCTCGCCGCCCGACAGCAGCCCCGCGCGCTGGTGCAGCCGTTCGCGCAAGCGCGGGAAGCGCTGCAGCATCGATTCGAGCCGTGCGTCGACATCGCGGCTGTCGAGGAAGGCGCCGAGGCGGATGTTGTCGCGCACGCTCAGCTCCGGGAACACCTGCCGCCCCTCGGGCACCAGCACCAGACCGCGCGCGACGATCTGCTCGGCCGGCAGGCCGGTGAGCTCGGTGCCGTCGAGGTGGATGCCGCCCTTCACCGGCCGGTGCAGGCCGGCGAGCGAACGCATCAGCGTCGACTTGCCTGCGCCGTTGGCGCCCAGCAGCGCGACCAGCTCGCCGCGCCGCACGCGCAGGTCGATGCCGTGCAGCACCGGGCTCGCGCCGTAGCCGGTGACGAGCGCACCGACGCCCAGCACCTCCGGCGCGTCGACCGGCACGGCGTGGCGCACGGCCTTGGCATCGCCTGGCACCATCGCCTCGCCCAGGTAGGCCTTGCGCACCGCCGGGTCGGCCTGGATCGCGGCGACGTCGCCG
>CALRYR010000532.1:0-3436 GCA_943372425.1 Variovorax sp. YR752
GTGCGCGTGAACACCAGCACCTGGCTCCAGTTGTGCTCGTTGATGATGTGCGCGAGCAGCGCCTTCTTCTTGCCGCGGCCCACGGGGTGCACCACCTGCGTGATGCGCTGCACCGTGGTGTTGCGCGGCGTCACCTGGATGCTCTGCGGGTTCTTGAGCAGGTTCGCTGCCAGGTCGCGGATCTCGTCGCTGAAGGTGGCCGAGAACAGCAGGCTCTGCTTTTCCTTGGGCACCAGGGCGAGGATCTTCTTCACGTCGTGGATGAAGCCCATGTCCAGCATGCGGTCGGCTTCGTCGAGGATCAGGATCTGCACCTGCGACAGGTCGAGCATGCCCTGCTGCTGCAGGTCGAGCAGGCGGCCGGGTGTCGCCACCAGGATGTCGACGCCCTTCTTGAGCTTGCTGATCTGCGGGTTCATGCCGACGCCACCGAAGATCACGGTGGATTCGAGCTGCAGGTACTTGCCGTAGGTGCGCACCGATTCCTCGACCTGTGCGGCGAGTTCGCGCGTCGGGGTGAGCACCAGCGCGCGGATGCCCGTGCCGCCGAACTTGTTGGTGGCGCTGCGGCTCATGGTGAGCTTGTGCAGCATCGGCAGCGTGAAGGCGGCCGTCTTGCCGGTGCCGGTCTGGGCGCCGCCGAGCAGGTCGTGGCCCTCGAGCACCACAGGGATCGCCTGGGCCTGGATGGGGGTGGGGGTGTCGTAGCCGTGCTCGAGCACAGCCTTCAGGATGGCCGGGGCCAACTTCAGATCGTCAAAGGTCATTTGGAAGCAATAGCGCCTTGCACGGCGCAGTGGCATCGGCCTTCCACGCACCCTTTGCTGGGGCGGCATGGTCAGTTCAGGCAGATGAATCAAGGGTGGGAGCCGAGAGCTGTCGCATCGCGATGCTGAAGCCTTCTTGTCCCCGGCAGAAAAGCCGTTGTTGCGGGCAACTGGACCCGGCAACAGGCGCGATTGTCGCATGAGTCGATAATCGACGGTTTGCCGCACCCGGATTTTCTCGGCTGCCCGCGCAACCACCCTGACCCAACGCAAGTACACAGATGGCCCAATACGTCTATTCGATGAACCGCGTCAGCAAGACCGTGCCGCCCAAGCGGCAGCTCTTGAAGGACATTTCGCTCTCGTTTTTCCCCGGCGCCAAGATCGGCGTGCTCGGCCTCAACGGCTCGGGCAAGTCGACCTTGCTCAAGATCATGGCCGGCGTCGACAAGGAATACGAGGGCGAGGCGCTGCCGATGCCCGGCATGACCATCGGCTACCTCGAGCAGGAACCCAAGCTCAACCCCGAGCACACGGTGCGCGAATCGGTCGAAGAGGCCATGGGCGCCGTGTTCGCGGCCAAGGCCCGCCTCGAAGAGGTGTACGTCGCCTATGGCGCCGAAGACGCCGACTTCGACGCGCTGGCGGCCGAGCAGGCCGAGCTCGAAGCCATCATCGCCACGGCAGGCACCGATTCCGAGCATCAGCTCGAAATCGCTGCCGACGCGCTGCGCCTGCCGCCGTGGGACGCGAAGATCGGCCTGCTGTCGGGGGGCGAGAAGCGCCGCGTGGCACTGTGCCGCCTGCTCCTGTCCAAGCCCGACATGCTGCTGCTCGACGAGCCGACCAACCACCTGGATGCGGAATCGGTCGAGTGGCTGGAAGTGTTCCTGCAGCGCTTTTCCGGCACCGTGGTCGCCATCACCCACGATCGCTACTTCCTCGACAACGCCGCCGAATGGATTCTGGAAATGGACCGCGGTCGCGGCATTCCATGGAAGGGCAACTACAGCACCTGGCTGGAGCAGAAGGGCGAGCGCCTGGCGCAGGAGCAGAAGGGCGAAGAAGCCCATGCCAAGGCCCTGAAGAAGGAACTGGAATGGTCGCGCCAGAACCCCAAGGCGCGCCAGGCCAAGAGCAAGTCCCGTCTCGCGCGCTTCGAAGAGCTGAGCGACATGGAATACCAGAAGCGCAACGAGACACAGGAAATCTTCATTCCTGTGGCCGAGCGCCTGGGCCAGCAGGTCTTCGAGTTTCACAACGTCAGCAAGTCCTTCGGCGACCGCATGCTGATCGACAACCTGAGCTTCACCGTGCCACCGGGCGCGATCGTCGGCATCATCGGCCCGAACGGCGCCGGCAAGTCGACGCTGTTCAAGTTGATCGCAGGCAAGGAGCAGCCCGATACCGGCGAAGTCGTGATCGGCTCCACCGTGCGCGCGGCCTTTGTCGACCAGCACCGCGACGAACTGGCCAACCAGAAGACCGTGTGGGAAGACATCTCCAACGGCCTGGACATCATCAACGTCGGCAAGTTCCAGATGGCCAGCCGTGCCTATGCCGGTCGCTTCAACTTCAACGGTGCCGACCAGCAGAAGAAGGTCGGCACCCTGTCGGGCGGCGAGCGCGGTCGCCTGCACCTGGCCAAGACGCTGATCGCCGGCGGCAACGTGCTGATGCTCGACGAGCCGTCGAACGACCTGGACGTGGAAACCCTGCGCGCGCTCGAAGACGCCTTGCTCGAATTCGCCGGCACCGTGATGGTCATCAGCCACGACCGCTGGTTCCTCGACCGCATCGCCACGCACATCCTCGCGGCCGAAGGCGACAGCCAATGGACCTTCTTCAACGGCAACTACCAGGAGTACGAAGCCGACAAGAAGAAGCGCCTGGGCGAAGAAGGTGCCAAGCCGAAGCGCATGCGCTACAAGGCGCTCAAGTAAGCATCTTCTTGCCGTCTAGCGAACCACCCGCAAGGGTGGTTTTTTCATGGGGCCGAGGCCTTGTCCTACGGGGGCGGTGACACGTGCTTACCGCCTGCCCGTCCGCATCCGTGCGAAACTGGTCCGCATGAAAACCGCAATCGTTCTCCTGTGGGGCCTCCTGGCCGGTGCCTTCCTGGCACAGGCTGAGGAAGTGAAGGTGCCCATCGACAGCGACGACAAGCGCATCATCTACGTCGCTCCCGAAGTCGCCCCCACCGGCAGCACGGTCGTCACCAACGGCGCCAGCGTGGGCATTCAGCGCCCGGACGGCAGCACGACGTACGGTGGCATGAACACCGCCGGCGATCGGCCGATGTACTCCGTCGGTGCCAGCACTGGCGGCGACACGTCCTTCTCGGCCGGCGTCTCGTCGGATGGCCGCAAGGAAAGCGCCGGCGTGAAGGCCGGCGTCAAGATCAAGTTCTGAAGGCGACTGCGCAGCGGGTTCAGGCTGCGGCGTGCCGGCGGTTTGCCGTAGATGCCCTCGACCGTCTGACTTCGGCGTCACGGCGACCGGTGTTCGCAGGGGCCGGCGATGAGAATCGTCGGGTTCGCGCGGGCGACGACCCCGAAGCCTCCAACGGTGAGGGCTTCAGCACCTCATCGACTGTCACGGAACGCTTGCAACGTTCGAATAACTGTCTTCTAGGAAGATGCTGTTTCGATCAGAACCCACAGCCGGGC
>CALRYR010000533.1:0-3411 GCA_943372425.1 Variovorax sp. YR752
CTGCCGTCGTTGCCGCGGCGCGCGACGATGGCGTATTCGACCAGCAGGATGGAGTTCTTCGTCGCAATGCCCATCAGCATGATCAGGCCGATCAGCGAAGGCATGGAAAAACTCTTCTGGGCGATCAGCAGGCCGACAAAGGCGCCGCCCAGCGACAAAGGCAAAGCCGCCAGAATCGTCACCGGGTGCAAAAAGTCCTTGAACAGCAGCACCAGCACGATGTAGATGCACAGCACGCCGGTCAGCATCGCCAGGCCAAAGCTGTTGAACAGCTCGGTCATGACTTCGGCGTCGCCGACCTCGGTCACGCGCACACCGGGCGGCAGGTTCTGGATCGACGGCAGCGCCATGGCGGCGGCCTTGGCATCGCCCAGGCCCACGCCCGACAGCTCGATCTCGAAGTTGACGTTGCGCGAGCGGTCGTAGCGGTCGATGACGGCCGGGCCGCCCTCGACCGTGAGCTTGGCGACCTGGCCGAGCATCACCGGGCCGCGCGCACTCGGCACCGCCAGGCGTTCGAGCAATGCGAGGTCCTGCCGGGCCGAGTCTTCCAGCTTCACGACGATCGGCACCTGCCGCTGGGCGAGGTTGAGCTTGGGCAGCGACTGGTCGTAGTCGCCGATCGTGGCGACGCGCAGCGTCTCGGCGATGGCGGAACTGGTCACGCCCAGGTCGGCGGCGCGCGCGAAGTCGGGCCGCACCGCGATTTCGGGGCGGATCAGGCTCGCGGTCGAGGTGATGTTGCCCAGGCCGGGAATGGTGCGAAGGTCGCGCTCGACGGCTCGCGCCGCGGTGGTCAGCGCGGCCGGGTCTTCGCCCGCCAGCGACAGGATGTACTTCTCGCCCGAGCCGCCCAGGCCCACTGTGCTGCGCACGCCCGGCAGCGATTCGAGCGCGGCGCGGATCTCGTTCTCGATCACCTGCTTGCGCGGCCGGTCGCCGCGCGGGTCGAGCTTGATGGTCAGCGTCGCCTTGCGCGTCTCGGGCGTGCCGAAGCTCGCGAACGGGTCGCCGCCCGCGCTGCCGCCAGCCACCGTGGTGTAGACGCTCTTCACGTGGCGGATTTCCATCACGCGGCGCCGAACTTCCTCGGCGGTGGCGGTCGTCTGCGCCAGCGTTGCGCCGGGCGCGAGGGAGATGTAGACCTGCGTCTGGGAGTTGTCGTCCGCGGGGATGAAGCCGGTCTTGAGCAGCGGGATCATCGCGATCGAACCGATAAAAAAGAGCGTGGCGAAGGCCATCGTCATCAGGCGATGCTTCATGCACCACTCGGCCGCGCGCATGTACATCCGCAGCCAGCCGGGCTCCTTCTCGGCGCCGACGATCGGCTTGAGCAGGTAGGCGGCCATCATCGGCGTGAGCACCCGCGCCACCACCAGCGACGCGAACACCGCCAGCGATGCGGTCCAGCCGAACTGCTTGAAGAACTTGCCCGCCACGCCGCTCATGAAGGCGGTCGGCAGGAACACGGCGATCAGCGTGAAGGTGGTGGCGATCACGGCCAGGCCGATCTCGTCGGCGGCCTCCATCGCCGCGTCGTACGGGCTCTTGCCCATGCGCAGGTGGCGCACGATGTTCTCGACCTCCACGATGGCGTCGTCGACCAGGATGCCGATCACCAGCGACAGAGCCAGCAGCGAGATGACGTTGATCGAGAAGCCGAGCAGGTGCATGCCGATGAAGGCCGGGATGACCGACATCGGCAATGCCACGGCGGAGACGAAAGTGGCGCGCCAGTCGCGCAGGAACAGCCACACCACGATCACCGCCAGGATGGCGCCTTCGTACAGCAGGTGCAGCGAGCCGTCGTATTCCTCCTGCACCGGGTCGACGAAGTTGAAGGCCTCCGTCAGCTGGATGTCCGGATGCTGCGCGCGCATCTCGCCCAGCGCCTTCTGCACCAGGGCGCCGACCGACACTTCGCTCTCGCCGCGGCTGCGCGCGACCTCGAAGCCGACCACGGTCTTGCCGTCGAGCAGGGCGGTGGCGCGCGGCTCGGCGATGGTGTCGCTGATGCGCGCCACCTGGTCGAGCCGGATGCGGCGGCCGTCCGACAGCGGGATCTGCATGCTGCGCAGCTCGTCGGCGGACTGCACCGTGGCCAGCGTGCGCACGGGCTGCTCGCTGCCCGACAGATCGAAGCGGCCGCCGGCACTTTCGGTCTGCACCTGGCGCAGCTGGCGCGAGATGTCGGCGGCAGTCGCACCGAGCGCCTGCAGCTTGGCCGGGTCGATGTCGACATGCACCTGGCGCGTCACGCCGCCCACGCGGTTGACCGCGCCGACGCCCGGCAGCGCCAGCAGCTTCTTGGTCACGTCGTTGTCGACGAACCAGCTGAGCGCTTCGGCGTCCATGCGGTTCGACGAGATGGTGAAGGCCAGCACCGGCTGGGCGGCGAAGTCGAGCTTGGTGACGACCGGGTCGCGCACGTCGGCTGGCAGGTCGGCGCGCACGCGCTGCACGGCGGAGCGCACATCGTCGACCGCTTCCTGCACCGGCTTTTCGAGGCGGAACTCGATGATCAGCGTGGCCGCGCCGTCCTGCACCTTGGTCGTGATGTGCTTGAGGCCCTGGATGGTGGCGATGGAGTTTTCGAGCTTGCGCGCGACGTCCGTTTCCAACTGCGACGGCGCCGCACCCGGCAGCGCCGCCGACACGGTGACGGTCGGCAGGTCGATGTCCGGAAAGTTCTGCACCTTCATTGCGTTGAAGGACAGCAGCCCGCCGAAGGTGAGCAGCACGAACAGCATCACGGCCGGAATCGGGTTCCGGATGGACCAGGCGGAGACGTTCATGGCTTGCCTTCCGCGGGCGCCACTCGCACCAGGTCGCCGTCATTGAGGAAGCCGGCGCCTTGCACCACCACCTGTGCGTCGGCGGGCAGCTTCGTGAGGATCTCGACCCGCTCGCCGACGCGGCGGCCGGTCTGGACCTTCAGCTGCGACACGCGGTTGTCGGGCTGCAGCAGCAACAGATGGTTGAAGCCGTCGCGCGGCACGATGGCGGCCTGCGGCACGGTCAGGGCGTTGCTGCGGCCCAGCTGGAATTCGCCGCTCGCGAACATGCCGGCCTTGATGCCCGTGTTCTGCAGCACGTTGGGGATGTCGACATAGACGAGTGCATTGCGCGTCTGCGGATCGACCGTCGGCGCGATGCTGCGCACGGTGCCCTGCACCTGCGCACCGCTCGCGCTCTGCACGGTGGCTGGCGTCCCGACCGCGATGCGGCCCAGTTCGGCCGAGGTCACCTCGGCGCGCCATTCGAGCCGGCCCTGGCGGATCAGCTTGAACAGCTCGGTGCCGGCCGCGACGACGCTGCCGACCGTCGCGGTGCGCGCGGAGATCACGCCGTCGTCCGGCGCCAGCACGCGCGTGTTGCGGCCACGCACCTGCTGTGCGGCGAGCACGGCCT
>CALRYR010000534.1:0-3409 GCA_943372425.1 Variovorax sp. YR752
GCCGCTACACCAGCGAGATCGGCATCATCATCGGCCCGCAGCAGGACATCCCGGCGCCCGACGTGAACACCAACGGCCAGATCATGGCCTGGATGATGGACACCTACTCGATGAACGTCGGCGGTACCGCCACCGGCGTCGTCACCGGCAAGCCGCTGCACCTGGGCGGTTCGCTCGGCCGCGTCAAGGCCACCGGCCGTGGCGTGTTCGTGACCGGCCGCGAGGCGGCGCGCCGCCTGGGGCTGGACCTGCGCGGCGCCCGCGTCGCGGTGCAGGGCTTCGGCAACGTGGGCTCGGTCGCGGCCGAACTCTTCGCCGAGGCGGGCGCGAAGATCGTCGCGGTGCAGGACCACACCGGCACGGTCGTCAACGAGAACGGCCTCGACCTCGAGAAGCTCATCCCGATCTCGCGCACGCCCGCCGGTGCGGCCGGCTTCGAGGGTGGCGACAAGGTGCCGAACGAGCAGTTCTGGGACGTCGCCTGCGACATCCTGATCCCGGCCGCGCTTGAAGGCCAGATCACCGCCGAGCGCGCCAAGAAGACCAAGGCCCGGCTGGTGCTGGAAGGCGCCAACGGCCCGACCGTGCCGGAGGCCGACGACATCCTGGCCGAGCGCGGCGTGCTGGTGGTGCCCGACGTGATCTGCAACGCCGGTGGCGTGACGGTGTCGTACTTCGAATGGGTGCAGGACTTCTCGTCCTTCTTCTGGGACGAGGACGAGATCAACGTGCGGCTCGACCGCATCATGATGAACGCGCTCAACCAGATCTGGGACACGGCCGACAAGCACAAGATCTCGCTGCGCACCGCCACCTACGCGGTGGCCTGCGAACGCATCCTGATGGCGCGGCAGGAACGCGGGCTGTACCCCTGAAGACGCGGTCGCGGGAACATTGGGCGGCGGAGAGGCTCTGACCGCGGGCCGGCCTTCCACCCGGGTAGCATTCCACGCCGATGTCGTCTCAATCCCTCCGCTCCTCCCACGGCCGCTTCGCGGCCCTGTTCCTTGCCCTGGCCCTCGCCGGCTGCGGCACCGGCTCGCCCAAGCGCGTCGTTTACGACCCCGAGGAATTCGACTCGACCACCACCCATTCGCGCAGCTACCCCGCCACCGATGCGCAGACCTGCGAGGCCGCGCGGCGTGCGCTGCTCAGCCAGGGCTACCTCATCACCGCGTCGAACGCCGACCTGGTGACCGGACGCAAGAGCTTCCAGCCGGCCAACGAAGTGCATGTCGAGGTCGAGTTCCGCGTGGTGTGCGCGCGCGATCTGTCGGCCAAGGCCGGCCAGCGCCAGAGCATCGCCTTCGTCACCGCGCTGCAGGACCGCTACGGCATCAAGAAGACGAACAATGCAGCCAGCGTCGGCGTGGGGGCCATCGGTTCGCTGTCGCTGCCGTTTTCGTCGAGCGACGACTCGATGGTGAAGGTGGCGAGCGAAACGCTCACGGACGAGCGTTTCTATGACCGCTTCTACGCGCTGATCGACCGCTTCCTGGTGCCGGGCGCGATCGACGAGAAGGTGGATGACGCGGCGCCCGTCACGCCAGCGCCGGCCGTGACCTCACCGGTGATGCCGCAACGCGCGCCCGTCAGCGCGCCGCTGGCCACGCCGCCCGAGCCCGCGGCGACGCCGGTGGAGCCGGCGCCCAACCGCGGCTGATCCTCAGTCGGCCGGGCGCTCGATGCCCTGCAGCGCCGCCTGAAGTTCGTCCACGCCGAAGGGCTTCTGCAGCCAGACCGTGCCGGGGATCGGATGCGTCGGCCGCGGCTGTCCGGTGGCGAAGATGACGCGCAGCTTGTGCTGCGCCTGCAGGATCTCGACCAGGTCCAGCCCCGACAGGGCAGGCAGGCCCACGTCGGTGAGCAGGACGTCGAAGGCGCCTTCGATGAAACGGTCGCGCGCGACTTCGGCGCTTTTCACGCCCGCCACCCAATGCCCCAGCAATTCGAGCATCTCGACCATGGCCGACAGCGTGGCGGGGTCGTCCTCGACCACCAGGATCCGCAGGCCGGGCGCGGCTGGCGTGTCGGCCGGAGCGGAAGAGGAGGGCAGGGGAAATGGCATGGGACGGAAGGCTCGGAAATGTGAACTGTACGCGCCCGAGTGCGCAGCTCGCTTCCGGCAGGCCGATTTCGGACGTAGGAAGCCTGCTGAAACGCCGCGTGCCCTGGCGTCAGCGCACCAGCGTCGACTTGCCCAGCAGGCTCTCGATGAGTTCGACGGCCACCTCGGCCGTGCGGTTGCGCACGTCCAGCGCCGGGTTCAGCTCGACCACGTCGAGCGAGCCGAGCCGGCCGGTGTCGGCGGCCATCTCCATGCACAGCTGCATCTCGCGGTAGGTGGGGCCGCCGCGCACCGCGGTGCCCACGCCGGGCGCATCGGCCGGGTCCAGGCAGTCGAGGTCGAAGCTCACGTGCAGGTGGGTATCGTCGTCGACGTCCTGCAGCGCCTCGGTCATGGTGTTGCGCATGCCGTGCTCGTCGAGGTGGCGCATGTCGAACACGGTGAGCCCGAGCGCGCGGATCGCCTGCTTCTCCGCGGCATCGACGCTGCGGATGCCGATGAAGCGGATGGCCTCCGGGCCGAGGGCCGCGCGCTCGCCGCTCCACCCGGTGAGCGCGGTCGGCCCGTGCCCGAGCAAGCAGGAGACTGGCATGCCGTGGATGTTGCCGCTCGGACTGGTGCCGTGGGTGTTGACGTCGGTGTGCGCATCGAGCCACAGCACGCGCAGCTTCTGGCCGCGCTGCCGCGCATGCCAGGCGACGGCACTGATCGAGCCGATCGCCAGGCTGTGGTCGCCGCCCATCATCAGTGGCAGGCGGCCCGCGCCGAGCGCGGCGTCGACGGCGTCGTACACCGCACGGTTCCAGGCGACCGCTTCGTCGAGGTGGCGCAGGCCGTCCGACGGCGCGGCCCAGGGCGTCGCCGGGCCGGCCAGGTTGCCCGCATCGACGACTTCGAAGCCGAGGCGGGCGAGCGTGCCGGGCAGGTCGGCCACGCGCAGGGCGTCGGGCCCCATGCCGGCGCCGCGCACGCTGGCGCCGATGTCGGTCGGGGCGCCGATGAGTTCGACGGTCTGGATCATGGACGCCATGATGCCCAGAAGGCGTGCTGCCGTGTGTGGGAAAAGGGCGTCAGCGCCAGTTATCAGTCATGCCATTGCATTGCGCGTCACCCGCAGCCGATGAACCCGGCACGGCCAGGGCTCAGGGCACCCGCGGAACTGGCTTCGCTAGGCCGCAGGGTGCGCCCCCTTGAGGGGGAGGCGGCGACACGCAGTGCGACGCATCGGGGGTGGGCTACATATCTCAGCGCAGGCCGAGCACGCGCCACGCCAGTTTGGAGAGCGCCGCCACGGTCTCTTCCGCCGTGAGCCGCCCGCCGGGCCGGTACCAGGTGTAGAGA
>CALRYR010000535.1:0-3406 GCA_943372425.1 Variovorax sp. YR752
GGCACCGTGCGCCGACGCCAGCGAGGCGACCGCGCCGGTGAACCACTGCATCACCGCCACGCCGAGGAACATCGCCATCGTGAACACCGCCATCGCGCGGCCGGTCATCGCGGCCGGGTAGGCCGCCTTCACGTCGGCGTACTGCAGCACGATGTAGCCCGAGAGCACGCCGACGGCGATCAGGCCCGCCACGTCGAGCGCCGCGCCGGGGTCGAAGGCCATCACGCCGAAAACGGCAGCCACCGTGAGCGTGAAGCCGATGATCCAGCGCCGCCGCGACGCGCCGGGGTCGAAGCGCCCGAACAGCACCGGCCCGAACATGCCCACCACCGACACCGCGATCGCCACGTTGCCGCTCTGTACGAGCGAGAAGCCATGCCGCTCGATCAGCAGCGGCCCGAGCCACAGCCCGCGCAGCGAGATGAAGGAGGCGTAGGTCACCCATGCCAGCGCGAGGATGCCCCGCGTGTGCGGCAGCGCGAACAGCGCGCCGTAGCTGCGCAGCGCGCCGAGCACCGATGGCCGCTGCGAATCGGACAGGGCCACCGGCGCGGGCGGCTCCCGCACCAGCCAGAGGATCAGCCCCCACGCCAGCACCGAGACCGCGCCCAGCGCCCAGAAGCCGGTGCGCCACGACGTGGCCTGCACCAGCCAAGCGAGCGGCGTGCCGGTCAGCAGCATGCCCAGCGAGCCGAGGCCCAGCGTCAGCCCCGACACTGCCGCGAAGCGCTCGGCCGGGAACTGCCGCGCGATGAACACCGTGCACACCAGGAAGGCCGGCGCGCAGCCCACGCCGATCAGCACCTGGCCCACCACCAGCACCGGAAAGTTCGGCGCCAGTGCCGACACCGCCGCGCCGACGATCGCCAGCGGGAACGCGGCCAGCACGGTGCGGCGCACACCCTGCAGGTCGATGCCGATGCCCATCAGCAACTGCAGCGCGCCGAAGGCGAAATGGAAGGCGCCGGCGAACAGGCCCAGCGCCTGGGCCGACAACCCGAACTCGGCCTGCAGCGGCGCGGCCAGGATGGCGGCGACGGTCCGGAAGGCCTGGCTCAGTGCGAAGGCGGTGGTCAGGGCGAGCAGCATCAGCCAGGGCGGGCTGGCGGTGCGAGGGATATGTCTCATCGATCTTATGGACGGCCAGGCGTCGGATTCGGCGCGGCTCGTGCGTGTGCAACGCCTGCGAGCATGCCCGCAATCCCGGAGCGCGTCAGCGCCTGGGCGACTCCGTGTGCATGGCGGCAGCGCGACCTGCCGCGCACAGGGCGTCCAGGTCCGGGCCGCACAGCCCCGCGTGGTCGGCCCGGACCAGCGCGTAGTGGGACAACCGCTTCGCTTCGGCGTCGAACGGCGGGTGTGAGAAGCGCATCACGGAGCCCAGCGCGCGCTGCAATGCGACACCGACTTCGACCGACGCCGCGCCGTAGCGTGCGACCGGCGTGAACAGGTCGTCGACCATGCCCGCTTCGCGCACGGGCGGCACGCTCACGCGCCCAAACACCACCTCGGGCGCCGCGTCGTCGCGCTGCCGGCACCCGCTTGCCCAGTGGTGCAGCGTCTTCACGCCGGCGGCCAGCACGTCGAGCGCACTGCCGGGGTCGTTGACCGATGCCGACAGCGCGCGTGAGGCGATCTCGCCCATCACCACCAGGCCGAAGCGCGGGTCGTGATCGAAGGTGCGGGTGGCGCCGATCAGCACGGCGTCGGCGATGGCCTTGCGGGACGCCGCGTCCAGCCGCCCGTCGGTGCTCGCGATGCATGTCGCGGGCTCGACGAATGCGCCCGGCAGCACATGCAGATGGAGGTCGGCGCCCAGCGTCTCCGCGCGCGCCTGCAGCAGGTCGAGGGAGACGTGCTGAACGAAACCGGTCGTCGGTGCCTTGACCGCATACGCGCCGCACTCATCCGGCTGCTGCGGCCGACCGCCCAGGTAAGGCTTCTGCAGGCGCTGGTCCATCGCCTTGGTCGTGGCCGCCTCGACCCGTCGAATGGTTTCGCCGAGCCGGCCCATCACCGAGAGGTAGTCGATCCAGCGCAGCAGCACGATGACCACCAGCAGAAGGATGACCAGCGTGAAGCCGAAGAGGACCAGGCGCCCGCCATCGCCATAGACGTGGGCATGCAGTCCGATCAGGGCGATCACGCTGTACAGGAAGGCGCCGATGAAGACCGCCAGCGTGTTCTGGATGGTGCTGTCTTCGATCAGCAGCTGCGATGCGCGCGGCGTCGCGCTGTTGGCCACGGCCGCGAACGAGGCGACCATGGTGCTCGCCGAAAAGATCGCGACCGTCAGCATGCTGGACGCGAGGATGTTGAGCAGGCTGCCGATCGAGTCGGAGCCCAGCTTCAGCGCGACGTCCTGCGGGATGAGCGGGCCGAGCAGCGTCGACGACAAAACCGCCAGCAGCGCGAAGAGCGAGAACAACGCACATCGCACCCACGATCGGCGCCAGACCCGTTGCAGGATGAAGAGCAGCTTTTCGGACATTGCCGAAGTGTCTGCCCGCTGCGGCGGCGGCGGCGCACGCAGGGGGCGCAGGCCCGCGTAGGCGCCTAGCCCGCGCCTAGCCCGCGCCAACCCGCTCAGGCGAGCGGTGTCGCCGCTGGCCTTTCCTCGTGCCCATCCGGGTGCCGCGCGAAGCGGGCCGGGTCGGTGCCGTGCACCGGCGCAGCGTCCTGCCACGGCCAGCCGCCGAACTGGGTGCGGCGGTAGTCGGCCATGGCCTGTTCGATCTCGGCCCGGGTGTTCATCACGAAGGGGCCGTACTGCGCTACCGGCTCGGCGATCGGGCGGCCCTGCAACACCAGGAACTCACTCTCGGCCGCCTCGCCGTTGACCAGCTCGACCGCCTGGTCGGCGCGCAATTCGATGGCGGCGTGGCTCGCCACGGCACGGCCCCCGACGGTCACCGATGCGCCCTTGAAGAAGTACAGGTTGCGGCGCGTGCCCTGTCCCTTCGCGGCCGGCAGCGTCCAGCGCGCGCCGGGGGCCATGCGGATCGTCCAGATGGCGACGTCGGCATCGTCCTGCGCAGCCCACGAATCCGGGGGCGGCGCGAGCGGGCCGCCGGGCGTGCCGGGTGCGGCTTCGACGGGGCCGATGCGCCCGGCCACGCAGGCCACGTCGGTGGCGCGGCCGGCGTCGTCGGTCGCGGTGAAGCGCGGGATGTCTTCGGCCCAGAACATGGTGAAGTGCGGCGCGACCATCTTGCTGCGCGCCGGCAGGTTGAGCCAGATCTGGAACAGCTCCAGCGGGTTGGGCGCCTGCGCGTCGAGCAGCGGGAACATCTCCGAATGCACGATGCCCTGGCCGGCCGTCAGCCATTGCACGTCGCCGCCGCCGAAGCGCGCCGCCGCGCCGAGCGAATCGGAATGGTCGATGAGACCCTTGCGCACGATGGTC
>CALRYR010000536.1:0-3399 GCA_943372425.1 Variovorax sp. YR752
CAGAAGGCCACGGGGTGCAGGCGCCGCCAGGGCTTGCTGAGATAGCCCACGCTGCCGAGGAGCAGCGTTGCCGCCAGCACCGCGACCGCCCACCGGGGCCAAGGTGCTGCGAGCCGTGATCCTCGGCGTGCATACCGTGCGATGAGCACGCCGGCAGCGACGGCCGCGCCCGACCAGATCAGCAGCGCGCGCCAATGCGTCGCCACGTATTCGCCCGTCTCGCGTGCGTTGGTGTTCGCGCTGGCCGACAGCACGAACGAGCTGTCCGGCGCGGCCTGGTAGGCCTCGAGCAGGAAGGCACGAACCACGCCGTCGAGCACGAAGGCCATGGCCCAGAGCCAGAGAAGCACGCTGCGCAGCCGATGCAGCGCGGGGCTGCGTACCGGCCAGAGCATCCAGGCGAGCGCCGGTGCCGCCAGGACCAACAGTTGGGCAATGCGCCGGTCGTCATGCCCCAGGACGATCACCGCCAGCAGCGTCGCAGCGATCGCGCCACAGGCCAGCCAGGCCACCCTGTGCGCATGGAGAGGGTTGTCGTCGAGGCGGTCGGCGCGGGTGTTCATGCGGGCCGAATTCTGTCAGCGCGAACGCGAACCCCTGTCAACAGCCCGTTTTTCACAGGGGCCATCTATACTGCCCGTCCCTTTGGGGAGTAGCCGGCTTCCGCTTCTGGAAGCGCCTGCGTCAACACACTCGGCATCTTGCATGCTGTGGCGCCGGCAGCCGTTCATTCGGTTGGCGAGACCATCGGCATGTCACCGCGACGCAGGTCGGGCAGTGGTGGCGTGTCGTTGCGCTCTCGCCCGACCCTGCAGAACGAATCCCACATGAATTTCGCTTCCACTGCGTTGCTGGCCATGGCCATGTCGACCGATGCCTTTGCCGCGGCCGTCGGCAAGGGCACCGCCCTGCAAAAACCAAAGTGGTCCGAGGCGCTTCGCACGGGCGCCATCTTCGGCGTCATCGAGGCGATCACGCCCCTCGTCGGCTGGGGGCTCGGGCTGGCCGCCGCCGACTACGTCAAGACCTGGGACCACTGGATCGCGTTCGTGCTGCTGCTGGTGCTCGGCGGCCGCATGGTCTGGGCCGCCGTGCAGAAGCCGGACGAGGCGGAAGCCAACAAGCCGACCCGACACGGCTTCTGGCTGCTGGCAGTGACGGGGTTCGCGACGAGCATCGACGCGATGGCGGTCGGCGTGGGCCTGGCCTTCCTGAACGTGAGCATCCTGCCCGTGGCCGCTGCTATCGGCCTGGCGACCTTCGTGATGGTCGCTCTCGGCGTGATGGTCGGCCGTGTGCTCGGCAATGTGGTCGGGCGCTGGGCCGAGGCGATCGGCGGCCTGCTGCTCATTGGCATCGGCTCGGTCATCCTCTACGAACATCTCACGGCCATTGCGTGAGGGCGCTGGTGCCGTGGGTCAGGCCCGTGCCGGCAGCTGCCGGATCGCCTCGGCCACCGCTTCGATGCCCGCGGGCGTCAGGTCCGGTGCCGTGACGCGGTCGCGCTGCGGCCAGGCCGCGAAGTGGCGGGCCTGCGAGCGCTCGTAATGCGGGTCGTAGTGCAGCGCCATCAACTCGGCGAACAGCGGCGGCAGGTCGCCGGCTTCGGCCCAGGCCTGCCAGCGCTGCACGGTTTCCTTGCCCTGCATTTCCTTGAGCCGGCCCAGCGTCTCGGCCAGCCCGCCGCGGTCGTCGGCCAGGTAGGCGTAGTCGCGCAGCAGATATTCGAGCCGCGCCTCGGGCGTCGCTTCGACCTCGACGCAGTGTGCGGCGCGCATGCGCGTCACCAGCGGCACCGGCAGCGCAACGCGGCCGATGCGCGCGCTCTCGCCTTCGACGTAGAGCGGGCGCGACAGGTCCAGGCTTTCGAGCGCGGTCGCGATGAGCGTTTCGAAGCGCTTCTGCGACGGTTGCGGCACGCCGGGCAGGCCGCCCAGCAGCGAGCCCTTGTGGCTGGCGCAATGTTCCAGGTCGAGCACCTGCTCGCCGCGCGCGGCCAGCGCTTCGAGCACGCGCGTCTTGGCGCTGCCCGTGGCGCCGCAGACCACCTTCAGGTGCAGCCGCGGCACCACCGTCTCGATGAGCTGCAGCACATGGTGGCGGAAGGCCTTGTAGCCGCTCGCGAGCTGGCGGGCGTCCCAGCCGACCAGGCGCATCCAGTTGACCATCGAGCCGCTGCGCAGCCCGCCGCGCCAGCAATAGACCATCGGCCGCCAGTCGGCCGGCTTGTCGGCCCATTGCTCGCGCAGATGGCGCGCGAGGTTGGCCGCGACCATCGCGCCGCCCACGCGGCGGGCCTCGAAGGCTCCGGTCTGCTTGTAGATGGTGCCGACGATGCGGCGCTCTTCGTCGTCGAGCACCGGGCAGTTGACGGCGCCCGGGATGTGGTCGAGCGCGAATTCCGACGGCGAGCGCGCGTCGATGATGGTGTCGAAGTCGTGCAGGTCGGTGACGCGGGTCGGCTGGCGGCGATGGTTGTTGTTGTCTTCAGGCATAGGCAGGCCCCAGTGTGCGCCGCAGCCGGCTGCTGGCGAAATCGACGAGCATGACGAGCGCGAACATGGCGATCAGCACCGTCATGGCCTGCGGCTGCTGGAAGATCGACAGGTGGAAGTACAGCAGCTGGCCAAGCCCGCCGCCACCGACGAAGCCCAGCACCGCCGCCATGCGGATGTTCATTTCCCAACGGTAGAGCGTGTAGGCCAGCCACTGCGGCAGCACCAGCGGCAGGCTGCCGTAGGCAAAGGCCGCGACTGCGCCGGAACCGCTGTGCCACAGCGCCTGTTCGGGCTCGCGCGGCGCGTTCTCCAGGCTCTCGGCGAACAGCCGGCCCAGCACGCCCGTGGTGTGCAGCGCCAAGGCCAGCGCACCCGCGAAGGGGCCGATGCCCGCGGCCAGCACCATCAGCGCGGCCCAGACCAGCTCGGGCACGCTGCGCAGCAGGTTCAGCACGAAGCGCGATGCCTGCCGCGCCACGACACCGCCACGGCCCGACGCCGGCAGCGCCAGCACGGCACCGGCCGCCGCAGCCAGCAGTGAGCCGAGCGCGGAGACGGCCAGCGTCTGCAAGGCGCCCCAAGCGGTCTTGGTCACGAAGCTGGCGGACAGGTCGGGTGGGAAGAACTCGGCGACGAAGGTGCCCATGAACCCCAGCGATTCGTGGGTGAAGAGCGCCCGGTAGTCGATGGCGAGGTAGACGAAGCTCGCGACCACGGCCGCCAGTACGCCGCCGAGCACGGCCCAGCAGCGCAGGCAGGGCGGTGGCGCAGTGGGCAGCACGCGGACGGTGCTCATGCGAGTAGCCTCCGCAGTGCATTGCTCAGCGCATCCGCCAGCAGCACCAGCGCGAGAAACACCAGCAGGATGCTGCTCGCCTCGCCGCCGTTGAGCATCTTCATC
>CALRYR010000537.1:0-3390 GCA_943372425.1 Variovorax sp. YR752
ACCTCGGCCGAGGGCATCACCTCGTCCATGCGCCAGCCGTTGGTGGCGCCGACGTCCATGTATTCGATGAAGCGCAGCACGACGCCGGTGCCCTTGAAGTGCCGTGCCATCGGCAGGATCTCGGCGTCGTTGGTGCCGCGCTTGACGACCATGTTGACCTTGATCGGCCCGAGCCCCGCGGCCCGCGCGGCCTCGATGCCGGCGAGCACGTCGGCGACCGGGAAATCGACGTCGTTCATGCGGCGGAACACGGTGTCGTCCAGGCCGTCGAGGCTCACGGTCACGCGTTGCAGCCCGGCTGCTTTCAACGCAGCGGCCTTGCGCACCAGCAGCGAGCCGTTGGTGGTGAGCGTCAGGTCGAGCGGCTGTCCGTCGGGCGTGCGCAGGGCGGAGAGTTGTTCGACGAGCGACTCGATGTTCTTGCGCAGCAGCGGCTCGCCGCCGGTCAGCCGGATCTTGCGCACGCCATGCGCCGCGAACAGCCGGGCGAGCCGGGTGATCTCCTCGAAGCTCAGCAGCGCGCCGTGCGGCAGGTACTTGTAGTCCTTGTCGAACACTTCCTTGGGCATGCAGTAGCTGCAGCGGAAGTTGCATCGGTCGGTGACGCTGATGCGCAGGTCGGTCAGCGGGCGACCCAGGCGATCCTGGAGCAGGCCGGTTGCCGGCACGGGCTGCAGCGGCAACTGCGCGACGCGCTGAGCGCGCCCGATGGCGGCGAGGGGAACGAAGGTCTCGGTCATATCGGTGGGGTGGCGGCAATTTACCCGATTGCCCGCCGCACTTCGGGGTGCGGGGTCAAGCCCGAGCCGATGCGGGCGAGGGCGCGGCACCGGGAATTCCTGGATTGGACGACTCAAACAAGAATGACTATCATTTGATGCCCGAGTACGCAAAGCTCCATTCGACGCAAAGGGCCGAACAGGAGCTTGCATGAATCCGTCTTTTGCGGCCTCGGAAGGCATGGAGGCGTTCGCCGCCGGCGGACTGCGCGCGTGGGAGCGCTTGATGCGCCGCGGGGTCGATGCGGCGCGCTGCGGCTACGTGCTGCTCGCCGAGGGCCTCTACCTGCAGGCGCTCGGCCTGGCGCAGCCGCTGCTCGACGCCGGCTGCACCGAGCGCGCCGACGACCGCATCGCGGCCTTCGTCGTCACCCATCTCAACCTGTCCGACCTGCATCGCGATGCCGAACGCCTCGATGACGCGGTGGCGCACCTGTGCGTGGCGCACTGCCGGCTGATGGCGCTGCTGCGCGACCCGCAGACCGAACCGGCGTTGCAACAGGCCGCCTGCCGCCACAGCCGTGAAACCCATGCCGCCCTGGTGACGCACCTGAGCGAGCACGGCGGCCACCCGGCCATCGTGGCTGCGCTGCGCGCCGGCTGCATGCCCTTTCCGCCGCCCGGCATCACGCTGCACTGAGCGGACTTCCCGAATTTTCAACGTCGAAGGACTTTTCCCATGCCCCATGCCCTCCCGAAGCTGCCCTATGCCTACGACGCGCTCGAGCCGCACATCGATGCGCAGACGATGGAGATCCATTTCACCAAGCACCACCAGGCCTACGTCAACAACCTCAATGCCGCGCTCGAAGGGACCGAGTACGCCGAGCTGCCGGTCGAACGGCTGATCGTGAACGTCGGCACCTTGCCCGAGAAGCTGCGCGCTCCGGTGCGCAACAACGGCGGCGGCCATGCCAACCACAGCCTGTTCTGGACGGTGATGTCGCCCACCGGCGGCGGGGCGCCGACGGGCGATCTGGCCCAGGCCATCGACGCCGAACTCGGCGGCTTCGACGCCTTCAAGGACGCCTTCACCAAGGCGGCGCTGACGCGCTTCGGCAGCGGCTGGGCATGGCTCGGCGTGGCGACGGACGGCCGGCTTGCCGTCGAGAGCAGCGGCAACCAGGACAGCCCGCTCATGGCCGGCATCGGCTCGGGCAACACCCCCATCCTGGGGCTCGACGTGTGGGAGCACGCCTACTACCTGAAGTACCAGAACCGTCGCCCCGAATACATCGCGGCGTTCTACAACGTAGTGGACTGGGTCGAAGTGGCCCAGCGCTACGCGGCAGCGCGTGCCTGAGGAGGGCAACACGATGGACGAGACACGAGCGATGCCGGTGCGAAGCGGTCGGACCCCACGCGAATGGGTGGGGTGGTTGATCGTCTGTGCTGGCGTGCTCGTGGTCGTGAGCCAGTTCTGGCGATTCGTGGCTGGCAACCCCGTGGTGCTTGCCGCCTTCGTGGGCGGCTCCGTCGCTGCATTGGCGACTGCGCTGGGCACGTTGCCGGTGCTGTTCTCGCAGAAGCTGTCCGACCGCGTGCAGGACACGCTGTTCGGCTTTGGCGCCGGCGTGATGCTCGCGGCCTGCGCCTTCTCGTTGGTCATTCCCGGCCTCGAGGCGGCACGCGCCAATGCCGCCTTCGGTGGTGGCCCGTGGGCGGCCGGTGGCGTGGTCGGCAGCGCGATCCTGCTGGGAGCCGCAGCCCTGCTGGCGATGGACCGCCTGCTGCCGCACGAGCATTTCATCAAGGGGCGCGAAGGGCATTCGGCGCAGAAGATGCGCCGCACCTGGCTGTTCGTCATCGCGATTGCGTTGCACAACCTGCCCGAGGGCCTGGCGATTGGCGTTGGCTACGCCGGCAACGAAGGCCTGCGTGCCAACGCGCTGGCCACCGGCATCGCGATCCAGGATGTGCCGGAGGGCCTGGTGGTGGCCATGGCGCTGCTGGGCGCCGGCTACCGACGCCTCTTCGCGGTGGCGATCGGCATGGCCTCGGGCCTGGTCGAACCCATCGGTGCCGTGCTGGGCGCGGCCATCGTGGGCTATTCGGCGGCGCTGCTGCCCTGGGGCCTCGGCTTCGCGGCCGGCGCGATGCTGTTCGTCATCAGCCACGAGATCATTCCGGAGTCGCACCGCAAGGGGCACGAGGCCTTCGCTACCGGCGGCCTGATGATTGGCTTCGTGCTGATGATGCTGCTCGATACGGCGCTCGCCTGACCGCGCTCACTTAACGCTTCCATCGCGCTTGCACGTCCCGGATGTTCTCGCGCCCGACGCTCGGCCAGATGCCGTGCTCGCCTTCATTTCCATTCCCGCACCAGCCAGCCGACGCCAGCCCGTGCAGTTTCATGCTGCAGGAGTCTGATTGTGTCTTTTCCTTCCATGCGCCCCCTCGGGTGCCTTCCCGGCGAGTGCGCGCCGCTCTGGCTGGCCCTGCTGGTCGCCATCCCCGGTCAAGCGATGGCGCAAGCCCCCGCATCGGTCGAAAACGGGGAGGACGGGCGCCCGCGCGATCTGCGTCCGATCGAGGTGCGCGAAGGCCGTGAGACGGACCTGCGCAGCGAGGGCACGGCCGCGCAGGGCTACCGCAGCAGCACCGCATCGCG
>CALRYR010000538.1:0-3388 GCA_943372425.1 Variovorax sp. YR752
CAGCGCGTCTTGACGTCGCGAACATGCGAGTCGAGTTCGGTGAAGGACGGGCGCTCGGTCGAGAACAGCACCTTGCGGCCGAACTCCACCGCCAGCTGCGGCGTGTAGCCGTGCATGCTGGCCAGCAGCGTGACCTTGGCGCACTGGTAGGTCTTCATGTTCTCCTCGACCTGCTGGTCGATGAGCGATGCCAGCGGCGAGACGAAGCCGTAGGCCAGCAACACGCCCAGGAAGGTGCCCACCATGGCGTGGGCGATGAGCGCGCCCATTTCGGCGGGCGGCAGGTCGGCCGAGGCCAGGGCGTGCACCACGCCCAGCACGGCGGCCACGATGCCGAGCGCCGGCAGTGCGTCACCGACCCGGGAGAGCGCGTGCGATGGCACTTCGGCCTCGTGGCGGATGGTCTCGATCTCGTGGTCCATCAGGGCCTCGATCTCGAACGGGTCGGTATTGCCGCTGATGGCGAGACGCAGGTAATCGCAGATGAATTCCATCAGCTCGGCGTCTGCCAGGATCTTGGGATAACGGCCGAAGATTTCGCTGCCCTTCGGGTCTTCCACATCCGACTCGAGTTTCATCATGCCTTCCTTGCGCGCCTTGGCGAGCAATTCGTACATGAGGGCCAGCAGGTCCATGTAGAGCTGGCGGTTGTGCTTGGACGAGCGCAGCAGCCGCGGCAATTCGCGCATCGTGGCCTTGATCGTCTTGCCGTTGTTGCCGGCGATGAAAGCGCCCAGTGCCGAGCCGCCGATCATCAGCACTTCGATCGGCTGGAACAGAACGCCAAAACTGCCGCCCATGAGCGCATAGCCACCGAACACGGTGCCCATGACGACGAGATAACCGAGAAGAACGAGCACACGCGCCCCCTTTCGCCCTGAGGCAACAGAATCAATTAATGGGAACGGCGGTGCGGACCATGGTCAGTGCACCCCACCGCTGTTCAAAGGCAAACCGAAACCGGAACGATCCAGGGCGTGTGGCACTGGTGCGAGCGCCTCGGCGGCTGCACGCTTGGGCGGGCGGGCCTTGCCGGCACGCGACGGCGGGCGGCAGAGCACGCACACGTAACCCGATTTGTGGTCGTGCGCATGCGCGACGAATTGCCCGCCGCACCGGCTGCAGGAACTCAATTGCAGCATGTCGCTGTCGAAAAACCGGACCATCGTATAGGCGCGGGTGAAATCGAGAACGACTTCGCCACCCTGGTATTCGGTTTGTTCCAGATAAAGCCGATAGCTCTTGATCAATGCCTGGAGTTTCGATTCCTTGGCTTGATCGAGCATAAACCGGTAGATGTTATAAAACATCGACGAATGGATATTCGCCAGCCACGTCATATACCAATCGGTCGAAAATGGCAGAAGACCTTTTGGCGGCGAAACGCCTTTCAATTCCTTATAGAGCTTGATCAGCCGTTCGCGGCTCAATCCAACTTCAGCTTCCAGGAATTGCAGGCGAGCACCCAATGCAATCAATTCGATCGCGAGCTTGACTTCCTTGACCTCGCCGAGAACGGTTTTGGCGCTCATGCAGCCCCCACCGTGCGAACGTTCGCCTGCTGGCGCGCGGCCATCAGGATCGACATGTGCGCCTGCTGCAGGGCACCGTCCTTCTGCTGTCCCATCACTGCGAACATGGGGTTGTCCTCGAGGCGGAAGCTGCACAGCAACAGGTTCGAGGACGCGAGCTTCACGATCTGCGCCAGGGTCATGTTGGCCAGCAGATCGGCCAGCTCGTCACCGATGCCCAGGCGGAACATCGCCGCGGCCCGGTCCTGCTTGACCAATTTCTGGGCCAATAACATGTAGGCCAGATTGATGTCTCCGATTTCGCGGAAAATCTCACTGTTGCCCGAAACTTCTACGCCGTCGATATTCACGCTGGACTCCATTGGATAGCTTTGTAGCATCTTAAAACAGTTTGTTAACAAGTGTTAACAGACCCTGGAGAGGCGAAGCCGGAAACGCGACTTTTCGCACGTGACGTGGGACACCGCCTACACGACTTGAAACTCGTTCGCATTGCATCCGGCCACCCGGCAACTGAGGCCCCGGATATTCGGATGCCGTCAATGGAATACCTAGATAAAAGTATTCATTGCAGCCATTTTGATGTGCCGGCATCAAAAGGAATTGCAAAGTATTCATTTCAGCGTGGGCCTGGCATGAATTTGCCGCGGGAAATAACGACAAAGTATTCATCGCTTGACTCCCGCTGCTTCTTCGACGCCATGCAACCAGGCCATGACCTCCGCCACCGCCACATACAGCTGCGGCGGGATCTGCTGGTCAAGGTCGACCTGCATGAGCAGCTTGACGAGGTCGCCGGACGCGTGAACGTAAAGGCCGTTCTCGCGCGCCTCGCGCATGATCGATTCGGCCACCACGCCGTAGCCCTTGGCCACGACGACCGGCGCGCGCGTCTTGTCGTCGTACGACAGGGCAACGGCGCTCTGGCGATCGTCGAGCGATGGCGCGGCGGTGCTCATGCGGAGGCTCCCTGTGACACCTGGAACTGCTCGAGCCGAAGGTTCGCCGCATCGAAACGCGCGGCGAGCGTGCGGCCGTCACCGGCGAGCAGCGCACGGCTGCTCTCGCTGGACGACACCACCGTGGCCCGCACGTCGGCGCCCGCCACGCTCAGGCGGACATCGACGGTGCCGAGCCTTGGCAGCTGCAGCGTCACGGTCGTCGCCCAACGGCGTTGCTCCTCGGGCGTCTCGTCGCCGGCGGCCTGACGCTCGCCCTCCTCCTCGATACGCCAGTCCATCGGCACACCGGGCCAGGCTTCACCGGTCCAGCGGAAGGCGGCGGTCGCCAGCAGGTCGAGCTGCTGGTGCACCGTGGTCACCAACTGGGGATGCACCACCTCGCCGCTGCTCGGCGAGGTCGAGGCACTGCGTGCGGCAGCGGTGTCGTCGCTGTCGCCGGTCTTGTTGTCGACAGCGCGCATCGCAGCGCGCTCCGCTGCGGCGGCGCTCGTCCGGGCGCTGTCGCCCCACTGGTATGCGGCCTGCATCTTGAGCGCGTCGGGCGTCGGCTCCGCCATCGCGGGCTCTGCCGGAACAGGCGCAGCAGCAGCGGCCAGCTGACCGTTCGGAACAGCCGCTGCACCCGGCGCATCGCTGCGCACGGCGGTCAGGGCCGACGGCGCGGCCTGCGCGGCAACAACTGCCGACGCGGCCACGGCGACCGGTGACGCGGCTGTCGACTGTGTCGAAGCCGCCGAGCTGGCATCCGCCACCACGGCCATCACCGCCTGCAGGGTCGTGGCGCCACGGCCGCCTGCCGCAACGCCGGGCGCGGGCCATGCGGCCTGCGGCTCCTGCGCCATCTGCGCCAACGTGCGGTGGCCCTGCGCGAACTGCGCCAGGTGCGATTCGTAG
>CALRYR010000539.1:0-3385 GCA_943372425.1 Variovorax sp. YR752
CGCCTTCGAGCACCACACCCCCGCTCTTCTCCTGGCTGCCGGTGGCGTAACCGAAATCGGCGCGCCCGCCGAAACCGCTGATCGGCTCGGTCGGGATGCGGTTGTCGATCACATTGACCACGCCGCCCACGGCGCTGCCGCCGTATTGCAGCGCCGACGGGCCGCGCAGCACCTCGATGCGGTCGGTGACCAGCGCGTCGACCGGCACCGCGTGGTCGTAGCTCAGCGCCGAGGCATCGGGCGCACTGCCGCCGTTCTGCAGGATGCGGATGCGGTCGCCGTCCTGGCCGCGGATGATCGGCCGGCTCGCGTTGGGGCCGAAATAGCTGCTGCTCACGCCCGGCACGCCGTCGAGCGTCTCGCCCAGCGTGGAGCGCGAGCGCAGCAGCAGCGTGTCGCCCTGCAGCGTCTCGGTGGGCGCGATCAGGTCGGAGGCACCGAGCGGGTTGCCGGTGACCGTCACCTCCTTGAGGCTCGGGGCCGGCGCAGCAGTGCCGGTGGTTTGCGCATGCGCGCTCAGGGCGATAAAGGAAAAGGCGGCGGCGCCGACGGCGTGCCGGCTGAAATTGGAAATCATGGGTTGCGGACTCGTTGAAGCAATGGAAGGCCGGCCGCAGCCCCTCACAGGGCGCAGCCAGACGAATGACCAGAGGAATTCAGAGAGTCAGCGGCGGGCCACGCGCATCGAAGAGCGAGACCCAGCGGGCGAGTGCTTCGCCCAAAAAGTAGTGGAAACGCGCCATCGGCAAGGCGATGGGCAAAACCACGAGAGGAACGGACAGCGCTGCGGCACCGCCCGCGAGTTGGTCGTACAGCCGGCAGTCGGCATCGGCGTGCACGCCGAAGAGTGCCAACAGTCCGTGCCCGTGATGATCGGCCGGCGCCGTCGATGCGCCGAGCGCCACGGGCTGCGCCTGCGCGAGCGCCGGGACCGGCGCCCCCGGCACGTGGATGTGCAGCACCCCGTGCATCAGCCCGAGCGTGGACGCGAGCCACAGCGAGACCGCCAGGGCGATCAGCAATGGCGCGCGGAACACGGCGGTGCGGGCGAAGGGCATGGGCTTCGGCTCAGTCCTTGACGCGCGCGGCGAAGGTCTTCTGGAACTTCTCGACCTTCGGGCCCACCACGAAGGCGCAGTAGCCCTGGTTGGGGTGGTTCACGAAGTAGTCCTGGTGGTAGGCCTCGGCCGTCGAGTAGTTCGCGAGCGGCAGCACCTCGGTCACCACCGGCGAGCGGTAGGTGCCGCTGTCGGCAATCTCGCGGATCACCGCGTCGGCCACCTGCTTCTGGTCGTCGTTCAGGTAGTAGATGCCGCTGCGGTACTGCGTGCCGACGTCGTTGCCTTGGCGGTTGAGCGTGGTCGGGTCGTGCACGACGAAGAAGATCTCGAGGATTTCTCGCAGCGTGATCTGCGCCGGGTCGAAGGCCAGCTTCACGACTTCGTTGTGCCCGGTGCGGCCGGTGCAGACCTGCTCGTAGCTGGGGTTGATCGTCTCGCCGTTGGAATAGCCCGATTCCACGTCGACGATGCCGCGCACCCGGTCGAACACGGCCTCGGTGCACCAGAAGCAGCCGCCGCCGAGCACGATGGTTTCGGGAGCGCCGGTGGGGTCGGAAGGGGTTGTCATGGTCGATTCCAAAACGCGAAGCCCACTATTGTCGCGGCTTGACGCACCGGATGCGGGTCACTACATTACTAACCCGCCAGTCATTAACGCCGATGCCCCGCTTCCTCCACGACAAGCTCTGCCCGGTACGCGCCAAGCGCGAACGCCGGAAGGAGGCACGTCCCGGCGAATTGATCCAGGCCGCGCTCGAACTGTTCGTCGAAAAAGGCTTCGCCGCGACGCGCTCCGAAGAGGTCGCCGCCCGTGCCGGCGTGTCCAAGGGCACGCTCTTCCTGTACTTCCAGAGCAAGGAAGACCTGCTGCGGGCGGTCATCACCGAAAACCTGGCCGGCCGCTTCCCGGAATGGAACGAGGAGTTCGAGTCCTTCGAGGGCAGCACTGCCGACATGCTGCGCCACTGCACCCGCGTCTGGTGGGAACGCGTGGGCGCGACGCCGGTCTCCGGCCTGGCCAAGCTGATGCTCAGCGAGGGCGGCAACTTCCCGGAACTGGCCGCGTTCTACCAGCGCGAGGTGGTGCGCCCCGGGCATGCGCTGATGCGGCGCATCCTGCAGCGCGGCATCGACAGCGGCGAATTCCTGCCGGTCGACGTCGACCACGCCATCTACGCCGTGATCGCGCCCATGGTCTTCCTGTTCCTGGCCCGCCACAGCGCGACCTGGGTCGACCACGACATCCCGCTCGATCCGCTCCTGTATGTCTCGATGCAGACCGAAATCGTCATTCGGGGCCTGTCCCGCGATCCAACGCCCTTCCCACACGCCACCTAAAATTGTGGGTTTGCCCGAGCCCACCAGGAAAAGAGAAAACCCATGAACACCCCCGCCTCGCAGGAGCGCCTGCGCTTCAACATGATCGAGCAGCAGATCCGCCCCTGGGACGTGCACGACCCGGAGGTCCTCGCCTTGCTGGCCGAGATCCATCGCGAAGACTACGTCCCCACCGCGCACCGCGCGATGGCCTTCTTCGACATGGAGCTGCCTCTGACCGACGGCACCGAGCCGGGCCAGACGATGCTGGCGCCGAAGATCGAAGCGCGCATGCTGAACGACCTGCACGTGCAGAAGCACGAGTCGGTGCTCGAGATCGGCACCGGTTCGGGGTTCATGGCCGCCCTGCTCGCCCACCGCGCGGCCAAGGTGCTGACGCTGGAGATCGACGCCGCGCTGGCCGCACGCGCCACCGAGACGCTGCGCCGCAACGGCGTGACCAACGTCGAAGTGCGCCACGCCGACGGTGCCAAGCCGCTGCCGAGCGGCCCCACCTTCGACGTGATCGTGCTCAGCGGCTCCGTCGCCCGCGTTCCGCAAAACCTGATGGGCTCGCTGAACATCGGCGGCCGGCTGGTCGCCATCGTCGGCGGCGAGCCGATGATGCGCGCCCATTTCGTGACCCGCGTGAGCGAAGGCAAGTGGGAGACGACGCAGCCCTGGGACACCATCGCGCCGCGCCTGCTCAACTTCCCCGAACCCTCGCCGTTCCGCTTCTGATGATCGACCAGGTCCGCCCCACCGATCTGGACGCCTGGTTCGCCCAGGACGCCGCCGCCGCGCCCGTGCTGCTCGACGTGCGCGAACCCTGGGAGTTGCAGACCGCCAGCGTCGCGCCGCAGGGCTTCACGCTGGTCGCCATCCCGATGAACGAGATCCCCGGCCGCCTGGCCGAACTCGACCCCGCTGCACGCATCGCCTGCCTGTGCCACCACGGCGCGCGCAGCCAGCGCGTGGCCGCCTTCCTGAGCCAGAACGGCTTCGGC
>CALRYR010000540.1:0-3381 GCA_943372425.1 Variovorax sp. YR752
CCGGCGGCATTCTGGACACCGTGGCGCGCATGGTCGTCCCGTCGATGGGGCAGACACTCGGCCAGCCGGTGGTCATCGACAACCGCGCCGGTGCGGGCGGCAACATCGCGGCGAGCGCCGTGGCACGCGCTGCGCCCGACGGCTACACGCTGCTGGTCGGCTACTCCATGTTCCACGTCGGCAACCCCTCGATGTATTCGAATCTGACCTGGGACCCGCTGCGCGACTTCGTGCCGGTGGGCATGCTGGTGGTGTCGCCGCACGTCGTGGCCGTGCACCCATCGACACCGGTCAAGAGCCTGCGCGAACTGGTCGACTACGCCAAGGCCAACCCCGGCAAGCTGAACTACGCCACCTCGGGCACGGGTTCTGTCCCGCACGTCGGCGTGGAACTGTTCAAGCAACTCAATCACATCGACATCGTGCATGTGCCCTACAAAGGCGCGGGGCCGGCCATGCAGGACGTGATCGCCGGCAATGTCCAGATGACGGTGGCCACGCCGCCCTCCGTGATGGGCTTCGTGCAGAACGGCAAGGTGCGCGCGCTCGCCGTGGCCGCCAAGCAGCGTCTGCCGCAGATGCCCGATGTGCCGACATCTGCCGAGGCCGGTTTTCCAGGGTTCGAACTCGAAGCCTGGGTGGCCCTGTTCGCGCCCAAGGGCACGCCACCGGCGGCCATCGCAAAATTGACCGAGGCCGCAAAGATTGCCTTGCAGACACCGCAGGTCAAGAAGTCAGCCGAGGCTGCTGGCGTCGAGATCCGCTACATGCCACCGGCCGAGCTCGATGCGGTCGTGCGCAAGGACATCCAGTACTGGTCGAAGGTCATCAAGACCGCCAATATCCGGGCCGACTGACACCTCGCATCTCTCTCACGTTTCAAGCTTCATCGACGCGCTCACCATGACCGATACCACCTCCTCGACCCCTGCCTCCGACTTCGTCGCGCGCGCCTTGCGGCTCGATTGCGCCGCCCTGAGCGACGCACTGGACCGCTCGGGCATCGTCGGCCAGTGCTACGAGATCAGCCCCCGCGACCCTGGCTTCCGGATGGCGGGACATGCCTACACGGTGCTCTACCGGCCGGCCGGCCACGACGAGGAGGGCTTCGTCGGCGACTTCATCGACGACGTGCCGCCCGGGAGCGTGATCACGATCGACAACCGCGGCCGGGACACGATGGGCACGTGGGGGAACATCCTCACCGAGATGGCGCACTACCGCGGCATGGCCGGCACGGTGATCGACGGCATCAACCGCGACGTCGCGCTGTGCAGGGAACTGAACTACCCGATCTTCAGCAAGGGCCACTGGATGCGCACTGGCAAGGGCCGCATCCAGCTCGCCGGCCTCCAGGTGCCGGTGCAGATCGGCGGCGTGAACGTGCACCCGGGCGACCTGTTGCGTGGCGACGCGGACGGCGTGGTCGTCATTCCCCAGGCCATGCAGGAGCAGGTGCTCCGCTATGCGGAAGAGATCACCGAGCAGGAGAACGCCATCCGCGCCGGGATCCGCAACGGCCTGAGGATGGACGAGGCGCGCCGCCAACACCACTACCATCATCTGCAGAACCCCGGTTACGACAAGCTGCGGTGAGACGAAGACCGGGACACCCACTCACTTTTGTCATCCCTTTGCAGGACCACCCATGACACGCGCTCTTTTCTCTTCCACCATCGCGGGCAGCCTGCCCAAGCCGGCCTGGCTGTCGGAAACCCAGAAGCTATGGCCGCAATGGCGCGCCGAGGGGGCCGAACTCGCACAGGCCAAGGCCGACGCGACACTGCTGTGGATCAAGGCGCAGGAAGACGCCGGCCTGGACGTGATCGGTGACGGCGAGCAGTCGCGTCAGCACTTCGTGCACGGTTTTCTCGAGCAGGTCGAGGGCATCGACTTCGAGCACAAGGTGAAGATGGGCATCCGCAACAACCGGTACGACGCGATGGTGCCCCAGGTGGTCGCACCCTTGCGTCTGAAAGGCAGGGTCCACGCCACCGAGGCGCGCCTGCTGCGAGCCCATACCGATCGCAAGATCAAGTTCACGCTGCCCGGCCCCATGACCATCGTCGACACCGTGGCGGACCAGTACTACGGCGACCGCGTGAAGATGGCGATGGCGTTCGCAGAACTGCTGAACCAGGAAGCGCTGGCGCTGCAGGCCGACGGCGTGGACATCGTGCAGTTCGACGAGCCGGCCTTCAACGTCTACATGAAAGATGCGGCCGACTGGGGTGTCGCGGCACTGGAGCGTGCGGCGCAGGGCCTCACGTGCACGACGGCCGTTCACATCTGCTATGGCTACGGCATCAAGGCGAACGTCGACTGGAAAGCATCGCTCGGGGAGGAATGGCGTCAGTACGAGGACGTGTTTCCCGCGCTGGCGAAGAGCAGCATCGACCAGGTCAGCCTCGAATGCTTCCATTCGCACGTGCCGCCGCACCTGATGAAACTGCTGGACGGCAAGGACGTCATGGTCGGGGTGATCGATGTGGCGAGCGACGAGATCGAGACGCCCGAGCAAGTGGCGGACACCATCGGTCAGGCGCTTCAGTACGTGCCCAAGGACCGGCTTCTGCCCTGCACCAACTGCGGCCTGGCGCCCATGGACCGCGAGGTGGCCCTCGGCAAGCTGAAGGCACTGGCAGAAGGCGCCGCCCTGGCACGTCGACGCTACGGTTGAGCGCGTCCAGCGCGGCGGTTATCATTTCCACCATGCGTCTGCTGGTCCTCGTCCTCGCCATCGTGCTGCTGCCACTGCGTGGCTGGCTGGGCGAGGCCATGATGCTGGCGCCGGTGCAGCAGGCATCGGCCGGGCACGCGATGCATGCCATGGCCGACGCTCACGACATGCATGCGGCCCATGCCGGAATGGACCACGCAACCACGCACGACGCACCCGACGGCGGCCATGATGGTGCGCACACCACCTGCGACACCTGCCAGTTCTGCCATTCCGTCGCGGTGACGGCCTGGCCCGAGGTGCCGATGCCGGTCGCAGCGCCGGCCCACGCGCCAGTCGGCAACGCCATGCGTTTCGCCAGCGCCGAAGCCACCCAAGGCTTCAAGCCGCCCATTTCCTGATCTCCCTGCCCGCAGTCCGTCCGCAGTTCGCCTTTCCAAGGTGGCACGCGGCCGTTTCCTCGCTCGTGGAGATCCACCGTGTCCCTTTTTCATCGCCCCGCTCGGGGCCGGCCGCGCCGTTCTGACGGCGGCCTTCGTCTTCATCATCCGCAGCGCGCAGCGACCGTCGCGCTTGTGCTCTTCCTTGCCGGGTGTGCCAGCGTCTCGCCCGATGGTGGCGAGCGCGACGTGCAGGCGCTCGTCGCACGCAACCCCGTCGTCGGCGACGCCGAGCCACGCCGAGCGCCCGACGCCGCCAGC
>CALRYR010000541.1:0-3377 GCA_943372425.1 Variovorax sp. YR752
CAGCGATGCTGCGCTGATCGACGCGGCCGTGGTCGCCATCCATCATCTGCTGTCACGCATCGAGGAAAAGGCGGCCGGTCGTCGTAACGCCAAACGACCCGACGAGCTCTGGGCCACCCAGCGCTGCCTCACATCCGCCATCGCACTGCTCGGGGTGAGTCGCACCCTGATGTCCAAACCGCTCGCGCCCACGCCACTGGAATCGGTGCGCCACTGGAATGCCCTGGTCGAACAGACCAAGACGGCAGGCCGCGCGGCCTACGAAGCGGCGCTGATGCTGGCTGAGGGCGACGCCTCGTGAACTGAGGCCCGCCAGGTCCTCAGTCCTGGGTCGCCCAGTCCACCAGCGCATCGAAGGCCGGCCGGGCGGCCGCGGCGTTGGCATGGTTGGCGATCGCCACCACCACGTAGCGCCGGCCGCTGGCGCCGTCGATGTAGCCGGCCACGCCCGCCGCATCGCGCAGCGTGCCGGTCTTCAGGTGCGCGGCGCCGCCCGAGCGCAGCGCACGCCGCCGCAGCGTGCCATCGACCCCGGCGGCCGGCAGCGACGACATCAGCTCCGACATCACCGGCGAGCGCCAGGCCACCTGCAGCATCTTGGCCAGCTCGCCCGCGGTGATGCGCTCGTCGCGCGACAGCCCCGAGCCGTTGTCGAACACCGGCTGGCCTTCGCCGGTGCCGATGCGGTTGTTCCACCACTGGCGCATCGTCGTGCGCGACGCGTCCAGTGCGCCGCGCTTCTTCTGCTGCAGCCCGAGCGTGAGGAACAGCTGCTGCGCCATCACGTTGTTGCTGTACTTGTTGATGTCGCGGATCACCTCGGCCAGCGGCGGCGAAACGATCTCGAAGGCCGGCTTCAGTTCGGCGGGCACGCGGCCGTCGCGCACGGTTCCCTTCAGCCGACCGCCGACCTCGGCCCACAGCCCGCCGACCGCGCGTGCGGCGTAGCTGCGCGGGTCGGCATAGGCCAGCGCCCAGGTCTTCTCGCCGCAGGCGGTCGGGTAGCTGCCGGCAAAGCGCAGGCGTGACGGGTCCGCCACGTCGGGCATCAGCGTGCCGAGCCAGTCGCCGCATTCGCCGGCCGACAACGGCACCGTCGGCTGCATCGCCACGCCGGCCAGCGGCGGATCGAAGCTCACCTGCGCGGTCCCGGCGCCGCGGTTGGGCACGAAGGTCATAACGACCGACTTGAAGTTCACCAGCAGCGCGTCGGGCGATGCGTTGTACGGCCGCAGGCCTTCGCCGTCGAAGGCGTTCGGGTCGGCCTCGATCGATTCGAAGGCGCTGCGGTCGAGCACGATGTCGCCCTCGATGGCCTGGATGCCCAGGCCCTGCACGCGGCGCATCAGCAGCCAGAGCCGTTCAATGACCAGCTTCGGGTCGCCCTGGCCCTTGATGTAGAGGTTGCCCTGGAGCACGCCGTTGCGGATCGGGCCATCGACGTAGACCGGCGTGCTCCAGGTGAAGGCCGGGCCGAGCAGGTCGAGGCCGGCGTAGGTCGTGACCAGCTTCATGATCGACGCCGGATTCATCGGCACCTGGCTGCGCCAGGCCAGGCGCGGCGGCTGCACCGCGTCGGCGTCGGCCACCAGCAGCGTGACCGCGTCGCGCGGCACCTTGGCGCGGGCCAGGGCGGCGTCGACCTCGGGCGGCAGTTGCTGGAACGGCTGTTGGGCGGCGGCGCTGGCGCCGACAAGAACGGCGAAGGCCGCGACCAGGGCGGCACGGCGGGCCGGGAGGAAGGCGAGAGGCATCGGTCCATTATCCGGATGGCATGGCCCCACGCCGGCGGCCGGTCACGCCCGGCCCGGATAATCCGGGGATGCCTGCCGCCGCCCGCTTCTTCCCGCGCCTCTCCGCGCGCCAGCTGGGCATCGGCGCGGCCGTGGTCACGGTGCTGGTGTGGACGGCCTTCATTCTGATCGCTCGCGCCTCGGCCGCCCGCTCGCTCACGCCGTTCGACCTCGCCTTCGCGCGCATCTGCGGCGCCAGCGCGGTGCTGGTGCCCTGGGGCGCGTGGCTGGTTGCGCGGGAGCGCGTGCGCCACCCGGGCCGGCCGGCGGGCTCGCTGTTCGGCCTCTCGCCGCTGGCGCTGCGCGTCACGGCGCTCGCCGGCGTCTTCGGCGGGCTGCTCTACGCCTTGCTGGCGTACAGCGGCTTCTTCTATGCACCCGCGTCGCATGCGTCGGTGCTGCTGCCCGGCAGCCTGCCGCTCTGGACCACGCTGCTGGCCGCGGTGGTGCTGCACGACCGCATCACGCCCGCGCGTGCCGTGGGGCTGGGGCTGATCGTCGTCGGCGATCTGTTCGTCGGCGGCCGCAGCCTGCTGCACGCCTTCGAGGGCGGCGATGTCTGGAAGGGCGACCTGCTCTTCATGAGCGCGGCCTTCTGCTGGGCGTGCTACAGCATCGTGGCGCGCCGCCACGGGCTCGATGCGGTGCGCGCCACCATCGCGATCACCGTCTTCGCCCTGATCACCTACGTGCCGGTCTACACACTGCTCGTGGCCGGCGGCTGGGTGGCCAGCCGGCTGGGCAGCGCGCCGGCCGGCGAGATCGTCTTCCAGATGGCCTTCCAGGGCATCGGGTCGGTGGTGGTCTCGGGCATCACCTTCACGCGGATGATCCAGTACTTCGGGCCGGTGCGCTCCACCATGATCACGGCGCTGGTGCCCAGCCTGTCGGCCCTGGGGGCGGTGCTGCTGCTCGACGAACCGATGCACTGGACGCTGCTGGCCGGGCTGGTGCTGGTCACCGGCGGCATCCTGTTCGGCGTCCGCCGGGCCCTGGTGGCACCGGCACCGTCCTCAACACCCTTGCCGCGAGGTTGCGATGCCTGAGCCGAAACTGCTCGCCTTCGACACCAGCACCGACGTGCTGTCGGTCGCCGTGCGCCATGGCGATCGCGTCGTCGCCCACAGCGGCGCCGGCGGCGCGCAGGCGTCGAGCACGCTGATTCCGCTGATCCGCCGCCTGCTGGCCGAGGCCGGCCTCACGCTCGCCGAACTCGACGCCATCGCCTTCGGTCGCGGCCCAGGCTCCTTCACCGGGCTGCGCACCGCCTGCGCCGTGGCGCAGGGCCTGGGCTTCGGCGCCGGCGTGCCGCTGTTGCCGATCGACACGTTGCAGGCCGTCGCCGAGGAGGCACGCCACCGCTTCGGCGCCGTGCGTGTGGTGGCGCTGCTCGATGCGCGCATGGACCAGGTCTACGCCGCGCGCTACGCCTTCGATGTCGACGACGCCGCGGCGGCCGTGCCTGAGCTGCTGGCGCCCGAACAAGTCGCCGTGCCCGAGGGCTGGGCGCTCGCCGGGAACGCGTTCGCGGCCTATGGTGAGCGCCTGCGCGGCGGCGCGGCGCGGCATGCCGTGCTGCCCACC
>CALRYR010000542.1:0-3371 GCA_943372425.1 Variovorax sp. YR752
CTGGTCGAGAAGCTGGGCGGCAGCCTGGGCTTCTGGCCGGCCCTGCTGCTTGCCGCCGTGGCGGTGGGCATCCTCGGCGCGCTGATCGAGGTGGTGCTGCTGCGCCGCATCTACAAGGCGCCCGAACTCTTTCAACTGCTGGCCACCTTCGCGCTGGTGCTCGTCATCAAGGACGCGGTGTTGTGGCTCTGGGGCCCTGACGAATTGCTGGGCCCGCGCGCGCCCGGCCTCACGGGCGCCGTCGAGATCCTCGGCCGGCAGTTTCCTTCGTACGACCTGTTCCTGATCGTGGTCGGTCCGGTCGTGCTCGGCCTGGTGTGGCTGCTGCTCACGCGCACCCGCTTCGGCACGCTGGTGCGTGCTGCCACGCAAGACCGCGAGATGGTCAGTGCCCTGGGCGTGAACCAGGCCTGGCTCTTCACCGCCGTGTTCGCGCTCGGCGCACTGCTGGCCGGCCTGGGCGGCGCGCTGCAGCTGCCGCGCGAACCCGCCACGCTCGAGATGGACCTCAACACCATCGGCGCCGCCTTCGTGGTGGTGGTGGTCGGCGGCATGGGCTCGCTGCCCGGCGCCTATGTGGCGGCGCTGCTCATCGCCGAGATCAAGGCGATCTGCATCTGGCTCGGCGTCGTCGACGTGTTCGGCATCCCGATCTCCTTTTCCAAGCTTACGCTGGTGGTCGACTTCCTCGTGATGGCCGTGGTGCTGGTGTGGCGCCCGTGGGGCCTCATGGGCCGTGCGCAGGCACCGAGCCGCTACGTCGGCATGCAGGAAGAGCCGCTGCGTCTGCCCAGCCGCGCGTATGTCATCGGCACCGCGCTGTTCGCGCTGGTGCTGGCCGCCATGCCCATCCTCACGGCCGATGCGCCGTACACCATCGTGCTGCTGATCGACCTGCTGATCGCGGCGCTGTTCGCCGCCAGCCTGCACTTCATCATGGGCCCGGCCGGCATGCATTCCTTCGGCCATGCCGCGTACTTCGGACTGGGGGCCTACGGCGCCGCGCTGCTGGTGCGTTCCAGCGGCATGCCGATGGAACTCGCGCTGGTCGTCGCGCCGGCCGTCGCGGCCCTCGGGGCTTTCGTCTACGGCTGGTTCGCGGTGCGCCTGTCGGGCGTGTACCTGGCGATGCTCACGCTGGCCTTCGCGCAGATCACCTGGGCCGTCACCTACCAGTGGGACACCTTCACCGGCGGCAGCAACGGGCTGACCGGCGTGTGGCCGTCCGAATGGCTGTCGGACAAGCGCGCCTACTACTGGGTCACGCTGGGGCTGGTCGGCCTGGGGGTGTGGTGGCTGCGCCGCGTGCTGTTCTCGCCCTTCGGCTATGCGCTGCGTGCGGGCCGCGATTCGGTGCTGCGCGCCGACGCCATCGGCATCGACGTCAAGCGCATGCAGTGGGCCGCCTTCGTGGTGGCCGGCACCATGGCCGGGCTGGCAGGTTCGCTCTTCGCGTTCTCGAAGGGCAGCATCTCGCCCGAGACGCTGTCGGTCGGCAAGTCGGTCGACGGCCTGGTGATGGTGCTGCTCGGCGGCATCCAGACGCTGGCCGGCCCGGTCGTGGGCGCGGTCACGTTCACCTGGCTGCACGACACCGTGGCGCGCAACACCGACTACTGGCGCGCGATGCTCGGCGCCATCATCCTGCTGCTGGTGCTGCTGTTCCCGCAGGGCATCGCGGGCTCGATCAAGCTGATGGTCGACCGCTGGCGCGGCGCTTCGAAAAAGAAGGATGCGGCGGCGCTCGGGGAGGCGAAGGCATGAAGGCTAGGGGGCTTTTCTTCTGCTGCATTGCCGCTCCGGGTGCCGTTGCATACCTTGCGCGCGCCAACCGTTCCCCACGAGATTTTTGATGACCCTCCTGCAAGTCAACAACCTGGGCAAGTCCTTCGGCGGCGTGAAGGCCGTCGACGGCATCAGCTTCGACCTGGCGCCGGGTGAACTGCTGGCGCTGATCGGCCCCAACGGCGCCGGCAAGTCGACCACCTTCAACATGGTCAACGGCCAGCTCAAGGCCGACCAGGGCTCCATCACGCTCAATGGCGTCGAACTCGTCGGCCGCAAGCCGCGCGAGATCTGGCGCCTGGGCGTGGGCCGCACCTTCCAGATCGCCGAGACCTTTGCGTCGCTGACCGTGGTCGAGAACGTGCAGATGGCCTTGCTGTCGCACGACGGCAAGCTGTTCTCGATGTGGCGCCGCGCGGCCGACCATCGGCGCGACGACGCACTGGCCTTGCTCGATCAGGTCGGCATGAAGGCACAGGCCGACCGCCCCTGCAGCGAACTTGCCTACGGCGACGTGAAGCGTGTCGAACTCGCCATTGCGATGGCCAACGAACCCAAGCTGCTGTTGATGGACGAGCCGACCGCCGGCATGGCGCCGAAGGAACGCAATTCGCTCATGGCGCTGACCAAGGACCTGGTGATCCAGCGCGGCATGGCCGTGCTCTTCACCGAGCACAGCATGGACGTGGTCTTCGCCTATGCCGACCGCATGATCGTGCTGGCCCGCGGCCGCCTCATCGCGCAGGGCAAACCGCTGGAGATCCGCGACCATCCGAAGGTGCAGGAGGTGTACTTCGGCAGCGGCAAGACCTTCGAGAAGATTGCCGAGAAGGCCGCCGAAGTGAACGCGGCGGTGGGCGCATGACCATGAACAAGCACGAAACATTGCTGAGCGCGAAGTCCCTGTGCGCCTGGTACGGCGCCGCGCAGATCCTTTACGACGTCGACCTCGAAGTCCGTCGCGGCGAAGTCGTCGCGCTGATGGGCCGCAACGGTGCCGGCAAGTCGACCACGCTGAAGGCGCTGATCGGCATGCTGACCAAGCGCAAGGGCGCGGTGAGCTTTCTCGGCCAGGACATCTCCAAGAGCGAGCCGCACCACGCGGCGAAGATGGGCCTGGGCTTCGTGCCGGAAGACCGCCGCGTGTTCACCGACCTCACGGTCATGGAGAACCTCGAGGTCGGCAAGCAGCCGCCGCGCCGCTGGGCCGACGGCAGCGAGGCGCCGCTGTGGACGCCCGAGCGCCTGTTCAAGCTCTTCCCCAACCTCGGCGAGATGCCGCAGCGACCGGGCGGCCGCATGAGCGGCGGCGAGCAGCAGATGCTGACCGTGGCGCGCACGCTGATGGGCAACCCGTACCTCGTGCTGCTCGACGAGCCTTCGGAGGGCGTGGCCCCGGTCATCGTCGAGCAGATGGCCAACATGATCCTCGAGCTCAAGGCGCAGGGCGTGAGCATCCTGCTGTCGGAGCAGAACATGCACTTCGCCGAGCTGGTGTCCGACCGGGCCTATGTGCTCGAGAAGGGCCAGATCCGCTACCAGGCGACGATGGCCGAGCTGGCAGCCAACGACGAAGTGCGCCGGGC
>CALRYR010000543.1:0-3367 GCA_943372425.1 Variovorax sp. YR752
TGAGGTTCTGCTGCTTGTGCAGCACCTTGCGGTCGATCTCGAGGATGGCGGACTTCGGGTCGTCCAGCAGGGCGCGCACTTCAGCGTTGAGCGTGCCGAATTGCGTCAGCAGCTCGCGCATGTGCTGCGCACCGCCACCGGATGCAGCCTGGTAGGTCATGCTGGTCATCCACTCCACCAGGCCTGCCTTGTAGAGGGCGCCCACGCCCATCAGCATGCAGCTCACGGTGCAGTTGCCACCGATCCAGTTCTTGCCACCCTTGGTCAGGGCGTTCTGGATGACGGGCAGGTTGACCGGGTCGAGCACGATGATCGCGTCGTCCTTCATGCGCAGCGTGGATGCAGCGTCGATCCAGTGGCCGCTCCAGCCGGCGGCGCGCAGCTTGGGGAAGACCTCGCTGGTGTAGTCGCCGCCCTGGCAGGTGATGACGATGTCGCACTTCTTCAGCGCGTCGATGTCGTGCGCGTCCTTCAGGGTCGTCTCGTTCTTGGCCAACGCCGGGGCCTTGCCGCCGGCGTTGGAGGTCGAGAAGAACATCGGCTCGATGAGCCCGAAGTCGCCTTCGGCCTGCATGCGGTCCATCAGGACCGAGCCGACCATGCCGCGCCAGCCTACGAGGCCGACCAGAGGTTGAGATGCGTTCGCCATTTCAATATGCCCTTCGAAGAAAAAACTAGGAAATCAGGTTTTCTTGCGCCCGGCTCGTCGAGCCGGGGAGGGGCGTGACGAAGCGGGCTGCGGTTAGCCGGTAATGCTCGTCTTTTTGATGACGGAAGAAGAAAGCGCTGCAACGACCGCGTCGCCCATCTCGCGGGTGCCGACGCGCTTCGTGCCTTCCGACCAAATGTCGCCCGTGCGCAGCCCGGAGGCGAGCACCGACTTGACCGCCGACTCGATTCGGTCGGCAGCTTCGGGTTGTTGGAGGGAGAAGCGGAGCATCATGGCAGCGGACAGGATTGTAGCCAATGGGTTGGCAACCCCCTTGCCGGCAATGTCGGGCGCGCTGCCGTGGCTCGGCTCGTACAGGCCCTGGCTGCTGGAATTGAGCGACGCCGAGGGCAACATGCCGATCGAACCGGTCAGCATGGCCGCCTCGTCCGACAGGATGTCGCCGAACATGTTGCCGGTGACCACCACGTCGAACTTCTTCGGCGCCTTCACCAGCTGCATGGCTGCGTTGTCGACGTACATGTGGTCGAGTTCGACGTCCGGGTACTCCTTGCCGACCTCGGTCACGATGTCCTTCCAGAACTGGAAGGTCTCGAGCACGTTGGCCTTGTCGACGCTGGTCACTCGCTTGCTGCGCTTGCGGGCCGCCTCGAAGGCGACGCGCGCGATGCGCTCGACCTCGGGGCGCGAGTAGCGCATCGTGTCGAAGGCTTCCTCGGCGCCCGGGAAGTGGCCGTCGACGGCGGTGCGGCGGCCGCGCGGCTGGCCGAAGTAGATGTCGCCGGTCAACTCACGAATGATCAGGATGTCGAGGCCGGCGATCAGCTCGGGCTTGAGGCTCGATGCGTCCACCAATTGCTCGTAGCAGATGGCCGGGCGGAAGTTGGCGAACAGCCCGAGGTTCTTGCGCAGCCCGAGGATGGCCTGCTCGGGGCGGAACTGGCGCTCGAGCGTGTCGTACTTCCAGTCACCGACGGCACCGAACAGCACCGCATCGGCTTCCTTGGCGAGCTTGAGCGTGGCGTCGGGCAGCGGATGGCCGTGCGCATCGTAGGCGGCGCCGCCGACCAGCGCCGACTCCATCTCAAAAGGAAGCTCAAGGGCGTCGAGCACGCGGATGGCTTCCGCGACGATTTCGGTGCCGATGCCGTCGCCGGGGAGGACTGCGATTTTCATGAACTGGTTTTCTGGTTGAGGTTTGAAACGGTAGCCGCTCAGACGAGCGAAGCCTTGGCCAGCCACGGCTTGGTGGCGAGCCGCTCGGCCTCGAAGGCCTTGATCTTGTCCTTCTTCTGCAGCGTCAGGCCGATGTCGTCGAGCCCATTGATCAGGCAGTATTTGCGGAAGGCCTGCACGTCGAAGGCGAGTTCGGTTCCGTCGGGCTTGACGATCACCTGGCGCTCCAGGTCGACCGTGAGCATGTAGCCCGGGAACGCGAAGGTCTCGTCGAACAACTGGGCGACCTGTGCCTCGGGCAGCACGATCGGCAGCAGGCCGTTCTTGAAACTGTTGTTGAAGAAGATGTCGGCGTAGCTCGGCGCGATGATGGCGCGGAAGCCGTACTGGTCGAGCGCCCACGGCGCGTGTTCGCGCGACGAACCGCAGCCGAAGTTCTTGCGCGCCAGCAGCACCGAGGCACCCGCGTAGCGCGGCTGGTTCAGCACGAAGTCGGGGTTGGGCTTGCGGCTGGCCGGGTCCTGGCCCGGTTCGCCGTGGTCGAGGTAGCGCCACTCGTCGAAGAGGTTCGGGCCGAAGCCGGTCTTCCGGATCGACTTCAGGAATTGCTTGGGAATGATCGCGTCGGTGTCGACGTTCTCGCGGTCCATCGGTGCCACGAGGCCCTTGTGCACGGTGAATTTCTGCATGGTGTGTCTCCTGGCTCAGGCGAATTGACGGACGTCGACGAAATGGCCATGCACCGCGGCGGCGGCGGCCATCGCCGGGCTGACCAGATGCGTGCGGCCACCGGCGCCTTGCCGGCCTTCGAAATTGCGGTTGCTGGTGCTGGCGCAACGCTCGCCCGGCTCCAGCCGGTCGGCATTCATCGCCAGGCACATCGAGCAGCCTGGCTCGCGCCACTCGAAGCCGGCGGCCTTGAAGATCACGTCGAGCCCTTCGCGTTCGGCCTGCTCCTTCACCAGGCCGGAGCCCGGCACCACCATCGCGAGCTTGACGTTCTTCGCGACCTTCTGGCCGAGCTTCTTCACGACCGCGGCGGCCTCGCGCATGTCCTCGATGCGCGAGTTGGTGCAGGAGCCGATGAACACCTTGTCGATGAAGATGTCGTTCATCGGCTTGTTCGGCTCCAGGCCCATGTAGGTCAACGCGCGTTCGATGGCGCCGCGCTTGTTGGCGTCCTTCTCCTTGTCGGGGTCGGGCACGCGGCCGCTGATGGCCGTCACCATCTCGGGCGAGGTGCCCCAGGTGACCTGCGGCTGGATCTGCGTCGCGTCGAGTTCCACCACCAAGTCAAAGTGCGCGCCCGGGTCGGACTGCAGCGTCTTCCAGTAGGTCACGGCATGGTCCCATTCGACGCCGGTCGGCGCGAGCGGGCGGCCCTTGACGTAAGCGATGGTCTTCTCGTCCACCGCGACGAGCCCGGCGCGCGCGCCGGCCTCGATCGCCATGTTGCAGACCGTCATGCGGCCTTCCATGCTCAGGTCGCGAATCGCCGAGCCGGCGAACTCGATCGTGTAG
>CALRYR010000544.1:0-3366 GCA_943372425.1 Variovorax sp. YR752
CGTCGAGGCTTTCGGCAGCGACGACTACGCGCAGGCGCTGGGCCAGCGCCGCATGGGCACCAGCGCCCGGGCGCTGCCGCTGTCGCTCTACGTGCACGTGCCGTTCTGCGATTCGCTGTGCTACTTCTGCGCCTGCAACAAGATCGTCACCAAGCACCACGACCGCGCCGACGAGTACCTCAGCTACCTGGCCCGCGAGGTCGACCTGCAGGTGGCGCAGCTCGGCCGCGGCGCATTGGTGAGCCAGCTGCACCTGGGCGGCGGAACGCCGACCTTCCTGGACGACGCCGGCCTGGGCCGCCTCATGGACATCCTGCGCAGCGCCTTCGTGCTCGCGCCCGACGGCGAGTATTCGATCGAGATCGACCCGCGCACCATCGACGAGGGCCGGCTGGCGCGGCTGGCCGAACTCGGCTTCAACCGCCTGAGCTTCGGCGTGCAGGACTTCGACCCCGCCGTGCAGAAGGCGGTGCACCGCATCCAGCCGGCCGCGCAGGTGTTCGACCTGATGGCCGCGGCGCGGCGCCTGGGCTTCATGTCCATCAACGTCGACCTGATCTACGGCCTGCCGAAGCAGACCGCCGCGTCCTTCGACCGCACGCTGGCGCAGATCTGCGAGCTGCGGCCCGACCGCATTGCGCTCTACGCCTATGCGCATCTGCCCGAGCGCTTCAAGCCGCAGCGCCGCATCGAGGCGGCCGAGCTGCCCGACGCGGCGACCAAGGTCGAGATGCTGTCGCGCTCCATCGCCGCGCTCACCGCGGCCGGCTACGTCTACATCGGCATGGACCACTTCGCGCTGCCGACCGACGCGCTCGCCGTCGCCAAGCGGCAGGGCCGTCTGCACCGCAACTTCCAGGGCTACAGCACGCAGCCCGACTGCGACCTGGTGGCACTGGGCGTGTCGGCCATCGGCCGCGTCGGCGCCACCTACAGCCAGAACGCGAAGACGCTGGACGAGTACTACGACCTGCTCGACCAGGGCCGCCTGCCGGTCGTCCGCGGCCTGGCGCTGTCGCGCGACGACGTGCTGCGGCGGGCGGTCATCATGGCGCTGATGTGCCAGGGCCAGGTCAACTTCGAGTCGATTGCGCTGGCGCACCTGATCGACTTCCGCCGGTATTTCGCCGCCGAACTGGAAGCGCTCGAACCGCTGGCCGCGCAGGGCCTGGTGACCCTCGGCGAGCACGAGATCGACGTGACGCCGACGGGCTGGTTCTTCGTGCGCGCCATCGCGATGGTGTTCGACCGCTACCTGCAGGCCGACCGCAACCGCACGCGCTTTTCGCGAATCATCTAGCGCTGGCATGCAGACCGCCCTTGTCGGAACCGCGTTGCTGATGGGCCTGGCCGGTGGCCCGCACTGCGTCGCCATGTGCGGCGCGGCGTGTGCCGGCGTGATCCGCATCGTGCGACCACCGGCCGGTGGCGGCGTGGCCGCGCTGCCGGCGGCCACACCGACCGTGCCGGCTGCGTTCGCCTTCCACGCGGGCCGCGCCGCCGGCTATGCGCTAGGCGGTGCCATCGCCGCCACCGCCGTGCAGAGCCTGGCCCTGGCCAGCGAACAGGTCGCCGCGCTGCGGCCGCTGTGGTTGCTGATGCATGTCTTCGTGTTCGCGTGGGGGATCGTGCTGGCCGTGTCGGGCCGGCAGCCGCTGTGGGCGCACGGCCTGGGGCGGTGGATGGCGCGCGGGCTGAAGCCGCTCGCGGGCTCGTCGTGGCGCGTGCTGGCCACCGGCGCGCTCTGGGTCGGCATGCCGTGCGGGCTGCTGTACTCGGCGTTGATGCTCGCCGCGCTCGGCAATGGGCCGCTGGAAGGCGCCGCCGTCATGGCCGCCTTCGCGCTCGGCAGCGGCGCGTGGTTGCTGGTGGCGCCGTGGCTTTGGCAGCGGCTGCGCGACGGCATCGGCCCGGTGCGGCGCGAGTGGGGCACGCGCATCGCGGGCGCCTTGCTGGCGGCCGTGGCGCTGCAGGCCGTGTGGCACGACCTGGCGCGGCAGATCGCGATCTGGTGCGCCTAGGCGCCGAGTCGTTCGGTGGGTACAAACCCGCTGAGGTGCTGCGGGCCAGGTCCGTACATTAGTCGTCCTTTCCAGGAGAGACGACCCATGAGACTTTCTTTCATCCGCCTGATGACCGCGGCCATCGCGGTCTGCGCCATCGGTGCCGCATCGGCCCAGGACATCAAGGAGCGCACGCTCAAGCTCGGCTTGCAGAACCCCAAGGGCCATCCGGCCGTGATGGGCGCCGAGAAATTCGCCGAGATCGTCGCCGCCAAGTCGGGCGGCAAGATCAAGGTGACGCTGTTCCCCGGTGGTGTGCTGGGCGGCGACGCGCAGACGGTGTCGGCGGTGCAGGGCGGCACGATCGAGATGACGGTGCTCAACTCCGGCATCCTGTCCGCGCAGGTCAAGGAATTCGCGATCTACGACTTTCCCTTCCTGTTCGCGAATTCGCGCGAGGTCGATGCGGTGGTCGACGGTCCCTTCGGCACGGCCTTGCACGCCAAGCTGGCCGACCGCGGCATCATCGGCCTGGCCTACTGGGAGCTGGGCTTTCGCAACCTCACCAACAGCAAGCGCCCGATCCGCAAGGTCGAGGACATCGCGGGCCTCAAGCTGCGCGTGATCCCGAGCCCGATCAACATCGACTGGGTGAAGGCGCTCGATGCGAACCCGACGCCGCTGGCCTTCCCCGAGCTGTACGCCGCACTCGAGCAGCGCGCGGTCGACGGGCAGGAAAACCCGGTCAGCGTAATCCTCGCCAACAAGTTCGCCGAGGTTCAGAAGTACCTGGCGCTGACCAACCACCAGTACAACCCGCAGTCGGTCATCGTCAGCAAGAAGCTCTGGGACGGCATGAGCGCCACCGAACGGCAGATCCTGCAGAGTGCCGCGACCGAGGCCGGTACCTACCAGCGTGCGGTGTCGCGTGAACTCGCCGCCACCCAGCTCGATGCGCTGAAGAAGGCCGGCATGCAGGTGACTGAACTGCCGCCTGACGAGCAGGCCAAGCTGCAGGAAAAGATCAAGCCGGTGATCGCCAAGTACAGCGCCAGCGTGGGCGACACGACATTGAAGGACCTTCAGGCGGAGCTGGCCAAGCTGCGCAAGTAGGGCGCTTCAGGCGGCGCGCTTCTTCAGCAACGGCGACGCGCCGCTGGCCTGCGCGAGCTGGCGTGTGGTGTCGAGCAGTGCCGGCCCCAGCGCCACCATGCGCTCTTCGGTGAGCCGCACCATCGGCCCCGCGATGGTGACCACGCCGATGACGCTGCCATCCGCTGCCTGGATGGGGGCGGCCATCGCCGTCATCCCAGGCGCGAACACCTCCACGATCATGCTGTAGCCGCGTTGGCGGGTGGCTTTG
>CALRYR010000545.1:0-3362 GCA_943372425.1 Variovorax sp. YR752
ATCGAAGCTGCACCCACCCGGCCGGCGCTCCAGCGCCAGCACCTCTTCCGCGACCGCGTTCGACAGGACCCGTGCCGTGTTGCGCAACGTGCGGAACATCAGCCGCGTGTCAGTCTGGCTGGCCGCCACCAAGGCGCGCTTGATGTTGTCGTGCACCGGCGCTTCCCGGGTGGCGACGAAGCGCGTTCCCATGTTCACGCCCTCGGCCCCCAGCGCCAGCGCGGCGGCCATGCCACGCCCATCGGCGATCCCGCCGGACGCGATCACCGGCACCTTGAGCGCACGCACCGCCGCGGGAATCAGCACGAGGCCCGGGACGTCGTCCTCGCCCGGATGGCCTGCGCATTCGAAGCCGTCGATGCTCACGATGTCGACGCCCCGCTCCTGGGCAGCCAGCGCATGGCGTACCGACGTGCACTTGTGGATCACGGTGATGCCGGCGGCACGAAGTCCGTCGAACACGTCCTGCGACACATTGCCTGCAGTCTCGACCACCCGGACGCCGTGCTCGACGAGCGTCGCGAAGATGCGGTCATACGGTGGCGCCTGGGTAGACCGAAGCATCGTGACGTTGACGCCAAAAGGCCGATCCGTCAGTTGCCGACAGCGTTCGATCTCTCGACCCAGATCCTGCGGCGTCGGCTGCGTCAAGGCACTCAACGTTCCCAGGCCTCCCGCGTTGCTGACGGCGGCCGCCATCTCGGCACGGCCGACCCATTGCATGCCCCCTTGGACGATGGGGACGCGAATGCCCAGGAGGCGGCTCACGCGGGTATCGATGATGCTCATTTCCTCTTTCATTCGAGCTTGATGTTGTTGGCGCGGACGACCGCACCCCATTTCTGCAAGTCGTCCGCGATGGTGGCGGAGAACTCGGCACCGGTGCTGCCCACGGGCTCGAATCCCAACTCCAGGATGCGCGCCTGCACGTCGGGCAAGAGCGTCACGCGGCGTACTTCGCGCTCGAACTTGTCGACGATGGCCTGCGGTGTCCCTGCCGGCAGCAGTACGCCCCCCCAGCCGGGCAGGTTGATGTCGGGATAGCCGGCCTCGGCCAGGGTCGGCACGTCGGGGAATGCCTTGAGCCGCTGCGGGTTGGCAACCGCCAGGATTCGCACCCGGCCCGTACCGGCCTGCCGGGCGTAGAAACCGACGGAACCGTAGGCAAGTTCGATCTGCCCGCTTGCAAGGTCCGGAAAGGCGGCGGCCTCGCCCTTGTAGGCGACGTGCTTGATCTGCATCCCGGCCGCCCTGTTCAGACCCTCTCCGATGATGTGCCCAGCCGAACCGGCGCCGTAGCTGCCGAATGAAAGCGCACCCGGCTTGCGCCGCGCGAGGGTGACAAGCCCGGCCAGATCACGCACCGGGATATCGGCATTCGAGGCCAGCGCGATCGGGAACCAGGCCACCAGCGAGACCGGCGTCAGGTCGGCCGCCTTGTACGGAGGGTTGGCTTGCAGCACCAGGTTCTGGACGAAGCCGCTCAACGTAAACAACGCCGTGTAGCCGTCGGGAGCGCTCTTGGCCACGTAGGAGGTGGCAACGATGCTGTTGGCGCCGGCTCTCGATTCCACGATCACCGGCTGCCCCCAGGCAGCACCCACCTTCTCGGCCACGAGGCGTGCCAGCACGTCCAGGTTGCCGCCGGCCGTTGTGGGGATCACGAAACGCACGGGCTTGGAAGGGAATGGCATCTCCTGCGCATGCACCGCTCCACCCAGCAGTGCCAGCGCCGATGTCAGTGCCACCACTCTCGGAAAGAAGGCTCGCATGATGTCTCTCGTTTGGTTGAACCAATAGCCTATTGTGTGCAGCATGCAGGTCGCCGTCAACGCACGTCGTGCCATCCTGAAAATTCCTCTTGATTGGCTCTACCAATGATAATAATATTGGTAGAACCACATTGGCCCACCAAAACGGGCACTCCCCCATTCATCCTGACCACGAGAACCAACCATGCTCACCACCGAAGACAACGAACGCCTCACGCGTGTCGGCCCCGGCACCCCGATGGGCCAACTGATGCGTCTTTACTGGCTACCCTTCCTGCCCAGTTCCGATCTGCCCCCCGGCGGTCAACCACAGCGCGTGCGCCTGCTGGGCGAAGAGCTGCTGGCCTTCAAGGACAGCGAAGGCCGCCTCGGGCTCGTGGACCATGCATGCCCGCACCGCGGCGCACCGCTGGTGTTCGGTCGCAACGAGGACTGCGGCCTGCGCTGCGTCTATCACGGCTGGAAGTTCGGCGTGGACGGCAAGGTGCTGGACATGCCGGCCGAGCCGGCGGACAGCCGCCTGAAGGAGAAGACCCGCCTGAAGCACTACCGCTGCACCGAGCGCAATGGCATGGTCTGGGCCTACATGGGACCTGACCAGGACACCCCACCACCCCTGCCCAACATGGAATGGAACATGGTGCCGCAGGAGAACGTGCACGTGAGCTTCCGCGTGCAGGAGTGCAACTGGCTGCAGGCGGTCGAAGGCGAGATCGACTCCGCTCATGCAGCCATCCTGCACGGCCGCATCGATGCGCAGGGCGCCATCAGCGAGTGGGTGGCCAAGCGCGATCTGCGCCCCATGTTCGAATGCCAGAGGCAGGACTTCGGCATGAGCGTGGCCTCGCGCCGCGTGCTCGACGAGAACACCCATTACTGGCGCGTCAACCAGTTCCTGCTGCCCTTCTATACGCTGGTCCCGCCGCAGTCCAAGTACCCCGAGCTGAGCGGCCACGCCTGGGTACCACTGGACGACCACAACACGCTGTGCATCATGTTCTCGTACACGCCGGCCACGCCGTTCTACGAGAAGACGCGCAAGCTCTTCGTGGAAGGCCACGCCGGTCGCGAGACCGGGCATCCCAGTCAGGACGCCTACGTGCCGCGCCCGCCGACGCAGCCTTTCGCCAAGTACTGGACCAAGTTCAACAACGAGACCGGCTTCCTGTTCAACTACGACGCACAGACCAAGACATGGTTCTCCGGCCTGCCCGGCCTGTGGGTGCAGGACGCCGCCTGCCAGTCCGGTGTGGCGCCGATCTACGACCGCTCCCAGGAGCACCTGGGTATCAGCGATACCGGCATTGCCATGACTCGCCGCCTGCTGCTGGACAGCGTGCGCAAGCTGTCGGCTGACGGTGTCAAGCCGCCCCGCTACGACGACCCCGACCTGTGGATGGTGCGCGCAGTCTCGCTCACGCTGCCAGCCAGCGACTCGTGGAAGGAGAGCGGCAAGCTGCCGATGACGGCCCGCCTGGGCGAAGACTTCGGCTACGCGCTGTGACCCGCTGCGACGGAAGACGCACGTGAACGATCAGCTCAAGCTGCGCCTGCGCCAGATCCGGCTGGAGGCGGAGGACATCACCTCGT
>CALRYR010000546.1:0-3353 GCA_943372425.1 Variovorax sp. YR752
CGGTGCAAGTGCGCGCGTCGGGGGCGGCTTGCAGGGCACCGGCCAGCACCCCGTGGCCGCCCATCAACGCAGGCGCCGCATCGCGCCCGTAACGCACCATCTCGGCCGACACGATGCCGGTCGGCACGGCCAGCACGCCCCAACCCAGCAGCATCATCACCGACGCGATCGCGCGACCGATGTCGGTCTTGGGCACCAGGTCGCCGAAGCCGACGGTGGTCATGGTCGAGATGGCCCAGTACACGGCCACGGGAATGCTGGTGAAGCCGTGTTGCGGCCCTTCGACCACGTACATCAGTGTGCCCAGCACCAGCACGACCATCAGCACGAAGCCGACGAACACCATGATCTTGCGGCGGCTCGCGGCCAGCGCGGCCACCAGCGTGCGGTACTCGGCCGCGTAGCGCGACATCTTGAAGATGCGGAAGATGCGCAGCAGCCGCAGGATGCGCACGTCGATCAGCACCGACAGCCCGGGCACCAGGATCGCCAGGTAGGTCGGCAGCAGCGCCAGCAGGTCCACCACGCCATAGAAACTCATCGCATAGCGCATCGGCCGCTTCACGCAGGCGAGCCGTGCGATGTACTCGAGCGTGAAGACGATGGTGAAGAACCACTCCATCACGCCGAAGACCGGGCCCCAGCGCGCGCGGATCGGCTGCACGCTATCGAGCACCACCACCAGAACGCTCACGAGAATGACCGCGATCAACGCGAGGTCGAACCACCGGCCCGCGCGTGTCTCGGATTCGAAGATGATGGCGTAGAGCTTCAGGCGCCATCCGTGGTCGGGCTTGCCGAAGCGAACTTCGACCGGCACTTCGTCGGTGATGGCCGGACCGGCTGGAGTGCGTGGCAACGGTTTCTTCTTGGGCATGGATCGGTGAAGGAGCAGCGAGGGCGAAGGCATTGTCGTTGTGTGCCCTCGAAGCACATCGAAAGTACCCAATGCCGCACCAAGCGAATGATCTCGTTACCAATCTTTCGGAAAAAAGTGCCAGCATGGTGCGTGGGCTTCTTACGATAGGCCGTTTCCAGAGGAGTAAGTCTTGGCTTCACAGTCCCCCTTCTTCGGCAAGCGTGACCGCGACACCGACAACTTCAATTCCCGCCCTGCGCCGCTCGTCGGCGGTGGCACCAATCTCGCCGGCACGCCCGTCACGCCGGCGGCGCTGACGCCCACCGCGTCGACCGCAGCCGCACCGGTCAAGGAAGGCGGCAGCAAGCTCACCGTCGGCCCGAACATCAAGCTCAAGGGCGTCGAGATCACCGACTGCGACACGCTCGTGGTCGAAGGCCTGGTCGAAGCCACGATGGACTCGCGCGTGATCCAGATCGCCGAACAGGGCGAGTTCAAGGGCTCGGCCGAGATCGACATCGCCGAAATCCGCGGCGTGTTCGACGGCAACCTCACCGTGCGCGAGAAGCTCGTCATCCATTCGACCGGCAAGGTCACCGGCAAGATCCGCTACGGCAAGATCGTGATCGAGGAAGGCGGCCAGCTCTCCGGCGAGATCACCTTCAGCGCGTCGGATTCGAAGAAGCCCGCGCTGCAGGCCGCCTGATCAGGCGCCCAGCTTCGCGATCAAGGCACCCGCCGCGGCGGGTGCTTTTTCTTTGGCGCCGTTGATGAAGAAGACGAACACGTCGCGCGCCTTGGCCGTGACGTCGTCGTCACCATCCACCCGCGGCAGATCGTCCGGCGCACCGCCCTCGGCCCACTGCTGCGCGCGCCCGGCCCAGGCCGCCAGCGCCTTCGGCGCATAGCCCGCCTTCAGCTTCGCATCGCTGTTCATCAGGCGCGCGTAGGCGAAGTCGGCCGTCAGGTTGGCGAAGGACGGGAACTTGTCTGAGTCGGTGAACACAGAGGCGACGCCATGCGCGCGTGCGAGTGCGAGGTACTCGGTCGTCATGAAGCTCTCGTGCCGCACGTCCATCACGTGGCGCAGCGTGCGGCTGCCCGCCTTCTTCGGTAGCAGCGCGAGGAAGGCCGCGAAGTCCTCCGCATCGAAGACCTTGGTCGGCATGAACTGCCAGACGATCGGGCCCAGCTTGTCCTTCAACTCAATGATGCCGCTGTCGACGAAGCGTGCGATCGATTCGCCCGCACCCGCCAGCAGCTTGCGGTTGGTCGCGAAGCGCGAAGCCTTGAGTGAGAACACGAAGCCGTCGGGCGTTTCGTCGTGCCACTTGCGGAAGCTCTCGGGCTTCATCGTGCTGTAGTAGGTGCCGTTCACCTCGATGGCCGTGACCTGCCGGCTCGCGTAGTGCAGCTCCTGCTTCTGCGGCAGGTCTTTGGGATAGAAGTTGTCGCGCCAGGGCTCGTAGGTCCAGCCGCCGATGCCCACGCGGATGCGGTCGGTCGCCTTGCTGCTGCTCATTGCGCGTTCCTTCATGTCGAGTCGGGATTGGGACTGCGCACTCTACGCGGCGCGGCTGCAGGCGCACAATGCTTTTTCCCCTCGATTCCCTTCAGCGGAGAACCCCGATGAACGCCCCCCTGCACCGCGAAACTAGCCAAAGGCCCGCCGGCGCGCTCGACGCCGAGCGTGCCCTGTCCGACGTCACCACGAAGTGGGACACCGACATCCTGCGCCAGCTCACCGACTACATCGCGATCCCGGCCAAGTCGCCGGGTTTCGACAAGGAGTGGTCGGCCAACGGCTACCTCGAGACCGTGCTGCGCAACGCCGCGGCCTGGGTCGAGGCGCAGAAGGTCGAGGGCCTGACGCTCGAGATCGTGCGGCTCCCCGGCCGCACGCCGGTGCTGTTCTTCGAAGTGCCGGCCACTGGCACCGACATGGGCGACACCGTGCTGATGTACGGCCACCTCGACAAGCAACCCGAGTTCACCGGCTGGCGCAACGACCTCGGCCCCTGGACCCCGAAATACGAGAACGGCCTGCTCTACGGCCGCGGTGGCGCCGACGACGGCTACGCGGTGTACGCCAGCGTGGCGGCGCTGCAGGCGCTCAAGGCGCAGGGCGCTGCGCACCCGCGCATCGTCGGCCTGATTGAGACCTGCGAGGAAAGCGGCTCGTACGACCTGCTGCCGTACGTCACCGCGCTGAAAGACCGGCTGGGCGACGTGAGCCTGGTGATCTGCCTCGACTCCGGCGCCGGCAACTACGACCAACTGTGGCTCACGACCTCGTTGCGTGGCATGGCCGGCGGCATGCTGAAGGTCGAGGTGCTGACCGAAGGCATCCACTCCGGCGACGCGTCGGGCCTGGTGCCGTCGAGCTTCCGCATCATGCGGCAGGTGCTCGACCGCCTCGAAGACAGCGCGACCGGCCGTCTGCTGCCCGCGAGCTTCCATTGCGAGGTGCCGCCCGACCGGCTGGCGCAGGCGC
>CALRYR010000547.1:0-3350 GCA_943372425.1 Variovorax sp. YR752
GAAGGCGCCCGCCACCGGTGGGTTCTCGTGCAGGTTGTGCGCGCCGAAACGACCACCCTGCTTCGAGAACACGTCGACCGGCGGCGCGGGAAAGGTCGCGATGCTCACGAGATTGCTCTCGACGCTCATGTCGACCATCCACACCAGCTTGGGCCAGTCGGCCGCGTTGTCCTGCACCGTCTCGTCGCTGACCACCAGCAGATCCCGCTCGAACAGCGGCAGCGCGGTGTGCGTGAAGCCCTTGAACGGCGGCGAGTTCACGAAGCTCGACACCGGCTTCGGATGGTGCTTGTTGGAGATGTCCATCACGAAGGCGCCAGCGTCCAGGTAGCCGAGGTAGCAGCGATCGGGCCGCTCCGGGTAGACGTTGCTGTTGTGCGCGCGGAAGCCCGAGTCGAACTGCGGCGCGAGCCGCACCGGCGGGGGCTCGGCGTCGCTTTCCATCGTGCCCGGCAGGTGCCAGCTGCCGAGCGCCTCGGGCTTGGACGGGTTGCGCACATCGACGATGCGATAGATCTGGTCGTCCTTCGGATTGCGTGGCACCAGATCGGGGTCGCTGCAGGCCATGTGGACCGTCTCGCCATCGACGAACCACAACGTGTGGGCGCCGCGCGAATGCGGCCCTGACGCATCGAAATGCGAGATCAGCCGGGGCGATTCGGGCGTAGAGATGTCGAACAGGTCGAAGCCCGCCGGCGACAGGCCGGGCCGGCTCACCTGATACGCCACGGCCATCAGCTGGCCCGAGACTTCGAGCGAGTTGGAGCGCACCGCCGCGTGCGGCAGGTCGGTCTGCACGATCACGCGCGGCGCGCGCGGGTCGCTCACGTCGACGCCCGTGAAGTTCTTCGGCGCGCTCTCGTGCGCCATCCAAAGGATGCGGCGACCATCGGGCGCCAGTTGCAGTGCCACGCCCTCGCCGACGGCCCCGAAGCCGCCCAGCGCGTGCTGCGACAGCAGCTTCATGTTGCGATGCAGGGCCTGCTTCATGCGGCGACCTCGACGCGGCTGTTCGTGTACCAGTCGAGGATCTGCGCGCCGGTCATGAAGCGCACGCCGGCATGGCCGTGCATGTAGGCCAGCGCTTCCTCGAAGTAGCGGATGCGGTGCGGCACGCCGCTCAGGAAGGGATGCACCGCCAGGCCGAGCACGCGCACCTGCGTCTCGCCTTCGGCGTAGAGGCGATCGAAGCTGTCCTTCACGCGCTGCAGCAGTTCGTCGGCGCTGTGATGCTGCACCGCCATCATGGGGATGTCGTTGAGTTCCACCGAATAGGGCATCGCGACCATCTCGCCGGTCGCGGTGCGCAGCGGCACCGGCTGGTCGTCGAGCACCCAGTCGCCGATGTAGCGGATGCCGGCGGCGTGCAGCAGATCGACCGTGTCGAGCGTCTCGGTCAGGCCCGGGCCGAGCCAGCCGACCGGCGGCTCGCCGGTGAAGCGCGCGATGGTGTCGACCGTCTCCCGGATCATGGCCGCCTGGTCGCTCACCTGATGCACCGGCATCTGCACGAAGCCGTGGCCCATGAACTCCCAGCCCGAGGCATGCGCCGCCTCGGCGACGCGCGGATAACTGCTGCAGACGCGGCCGTTGATCGACAGCGTCGGCACGATGCCCAGGCGATCCAGCGCCGCTTTCAGGCGCCAGAAGCCGACGCGCATGCCGTACTCGTGCCAGGCCCAGTTGGGCACGTCGGGCGACACCGCCACGCCGGTGGGCGCCGGCAGCACCTGCCGCGGCATGGGGCGCGAGATGTCCCAGTCCTCGACGTTGACGATGGGCCAGACGATGAGCTGGGCGCCGTCGGGGCCTTTCATCGCAGGGCGGTCGACGATGGCGGAGTAATCGATACGGTCTCTGGGTTGCATCTTTATATCCAATATGTGGAACAATTTGACATGTGCTTCGAATGCTCATGCAACAACGATGCCAATGACTTCCATCAATACTCCGGCAGCCAACCCGCTCACGAATGTCCAATATATGGATACAAAAACCAAACCACACAGGCCCTCGGGCCAGCGCACGCAGCCTCCGGCCGAGAGGTTTGCCAACGGGGGCACACAAGGAATACGGCGGGTGTCTGCGGTGCTGCGGCTCCTGGCCCAGCACCGTGAAGAGGGCCTGCGCTTCACCGAGGTGGCCGACCTGTGCGGACTCGAACGGCCCACCGCACACCGCATGCTCAAGGCCATGCTCGAGGAGGAACTGGTGGTGCGCGACCCAGGCACGCGGCGCTACCAACTTGGTGCGCTGGTGTTCGAACTGGGGCTGGCGGCTGCGCCACAGTTCAATCTGCAGGCGGCGTGCGCGCCGTCGCTGCAGCGGCTGGCCGACCAGAGCGGCGACACCGCCTTCCTCTTCATCCGCCGCGGCAACGATGCCTACTGCGTGAGCCGCATCCAGGGCAGTTTCCCGATCCAGACGCCAGTGGTGCCCGTTGGAAGCCGTCAACCGCTCGGCGTCAATGCGGGCGGGCTTGCCATCCTGTCGGCGCTGCCCGAGCGCGAGATCGATGACGTGCTGCGTGCCATCCGCGACCGGCTGGGTGCGTTCGGAAATCTCGAAGAAGACAGCTTGCGCGCCAGCCTTGCCCTGGCGCGCGTGCAGGGCCACGCCTTCATCGGCGAGCGTGCCGTGCCGGGCGTCGCGGCCGTGGGTTTGCCCGTGCTCAACCGCATGGGCACCCCGGTGGCAGCGCTCACCGTGGCGTCAACCGCCGCTCGCATGACGCCGGAGCGCCAGCGGGAACTCGTACCCATGCTGCAACGCGAAGTCGCCGAGATGCTCCAGCTGCTGGAGCGCTGAAGCGTTCGCGCAGCGCGTCGTCGCCGTTTCGCATCGGTCGAAAGCGATACACACAGGCCGTGTGAACTTATGCCGAAGGAGGCCCGCACGCTCGAGGAAAGCCATCCAGAATCACTGACACGCCGAGGCTTTTTCGGCGTTGCGAACCACCAGGAACAGGCGATGCTCGTACGGTGTTATTGGCTGCTGCGGACCTTCGCACTCCACGTCGGTGGCGCGTTGGCGGTGTGCATTGCGATGCACACGCTCCTGCGCACCGCGGACGACACCTCGGCCGTCGTTCTGGGGCTCGAGCTGCTCGGCATCGGCTGTGCCGCCGTGCTGGCCTTAATCTATGGATTCTTCTGCGCACACGGCGACCCGAAATCCGTCCCCTTCCTGCTGATGCGCGAAAACACCGCCGAATGCGCGGCGATCGTCTGGGCTCTGTTCTGCGGCCTGACGATCTGGGCCGCTGTTTACGACCCGATGGCGCTGCCGCTCACCGCGGCGTCGGCGCTGGTCGCGCTGGGCTGGTGGCGTATCGCCCGCCAGACGCACAA
>CALRYR010000548.1:0-3340 GCA_943372425.1 Variovorax sp. YR752
GTACGCTGGGTGTGTGCTGGGACGGCGCGGATGCATCGGGCATCCGCATGCGCCTGCCGTGCACTTCGACCGTGCACGACGCGTCCGGCGCGGCCGTGGACCTGCGCGCCGTTGTGGCGCTGCTGGATCAGGCTGGCGGCGCGGCAATCTACGCCGCCCTGCCGTCCGTGGCTGCCGCAACGCTCGAACTGCGGGTGGATGTCCTGGGTGAACCGTCCGCCGGGAAAGATGTCTGGGCGCACGCATCGATGCATTCGCAATCACATGGCAGTGCGCTGGTGCTCGGCCATGCTTCATCGGAAACCCCCGACGCGCCGGCGTTCCTGCGAATGACCGCACGCTACATCGTGGGCAGCGGGCCCGGGCAGGCCCCGGCCGATGGCGTCTATCTCGCGCGTCGCGAGGAGGTCGTCGCGCGCTTTGCTACCGCAGGGGCGCCGCTGACCGTTGGCTTTGACGCGATCCTGGGCGGCATGACCGCGCCGTGCGGTTGGGTTCTGCCGTTTGCCGAGCGGCTGGTCGGCTCGGTCACCCTGCCGGCGCTCCACGGCGGTGTGGTCGGCGCTGCCTTGCTGACGGCCGCAGCACCGCTCGGGAGTGCATCGTTGACACATCGACTGTCGGCCATGACAGTGCAGTACATCCGTGCAGCCCTGACCGAGGAGTCGGTGGTCACGGCGCAGTTGGTGAAGGGCGGCGCCCGGGCCTCGTTCGTCCAGGCGCGCATGCTGCAGGGCGAGCGTCTTGTCGCAACGGCGCAATGCCTGTTCGGCTGAGACGAGCGCTGCGCCCGACGCCTCTCTAGCTGGTGAGCTTCACCCGACCGTCGTCGACGAGCTTTTTGATGGTGGTCAGTTGCTCGGCCATGAAGCTTGAGAGTTTCTCTGGTGGCCAGGCGACCGACTCGAAACCCAGTTCCAGTAGTTTGGCCTGGATGTCAGGGAGCATCACGATGCGATTGATCTCGGCGCCGAGCTTCTGCAGCACCGGCTTGGGCGTGGCGGCCGGGGCCAACAGCGCAGCCCAGCCGGGCAGGTTGACCTCAGGCAGTCCTGATTCCGCAAATGTGGGCACATCCTTGTACAGCGGGAAGCGCGTAGGGCTGGCGACGGCGAGCGCCTTGATCTTGCCGGCATAGCGCGAGACACCCCCCAGCGACACCACCGCAGCGTCGACCTGCTCGCCCAGCAGATCCTGCAGCGCCGGGGCCTCGCCTTTGTAAGGTACATGGATCATGTCGAGTCCGGCTGCGACGTTGATCTGCTCACCGACGAAGTGGCCGCCAGAGCCAGCCCCGTAAGACGCATAGCTGAACTTGCCGGGACGGCGCTTGACGAGCGCCACGAACTCCTGAACCGTATTGATGTTCAAGGATGTGCGCACGCCCAGCGCAATGGGTGTCATCGCCATCATGCTGACTGGCGCCAGTTCGTTCAGCTTGTACGGCGTGCTGGGCTGGAGCACGAGGTTGCTCAGCAGCGCGCTGTAGCCCAGCAGGAGGGTCTGCCCGTCGGCAGGCTGCTTGGCGACGTAGCTGGCCGCAATGGCGCCGCTGGCGCCTGCCTTGGATTCCACGATGGCGGGCTGACCCCAGGCTTCGGTCAGCTTGGCACCAATGAGCCGCATCATGGTGTCGTGTCCGCCGCCGGCGGGCGTCGGGATGATGAAGCGGACGGGGCCGTTCGGGTAGGTCGGCTGCGCCCGGGCCGCAGGCCAGGCCGCGGTGGCGAGCAGTGCCAGTGCCGATTGCAGTGCGTCACGTCGTGTGGTGGTCATCGTTTGTCTCCGATATCGTTGTGGGAAGTGGCTCAGGAACGCATCAGCTCGCGCGCGATCACGACACGCTGGATCTGGTTCGTGCCTTCGAAAATCTGGTTCAGCTTGGCGTCGCGCATCATCTTTTCGACCGGGTAGTCCTTCACGTAGCCATAGCCGCCGAAGACCTGCACGGCGTCGGTCGTGACCTTCATGGCAACGTCGCTCGCGAAGCACTTGGCCATGCTGGCGAAGATCGGCAACTGGCCCCAGTCCTCGGCGTCGCCCAGGCGCGCGCATTCGTAGGTCAGCGCGCGTGCTGCCTCGATCTGCATCTTCATGTCGGCCAGCATGAACTGGATGCCCTGGAATTCGATGATGGCGCGCTTGAACTGCCGGCGCTGCTTGGCGTAGTCCAGGGCTGCATCGAACGCGCCCTGTGCAAGCCCGACCGAGGCTGCGGCGATCGCTGGGCGATTCAAGTCCAGTGCGCGCATGGCCGAGCGGAAGCCCTGTCCCTCGGCGCCGAGCATGTGGTCGACCGGCACGCGCACGTTGTCCAGATGGATAGGCACGTTGATCGTGCCTTTCATGCCCATCTTGCGTTCGTTGCGTCCGAAGCTCAGGCCCTTGGCCTTCTTCACATCGATGATGAAGGCGCTGATGTCGCTGGCACCGGCGCCGTCGCCCGTCTTGGCGAACAGCATCAGAAAGTCGGCCCGGCTGCCGAAAGTGCACCATTGCTTCTGCCCGTTGATCACGTAGTGATTGCCGTCGCGCACCGCGCGTGTGCGCATGCCCCCCACATCCGAGCCACAGTCCGGCTCGCTGATCGCGATCGCCGTGACGGTGCGACCCCGTGCCAGCAGGGGCAGGTAGTGCTGCTTCTGGGCCTCGCTACCGAAATGCATGAGCGGCAGTGCAAACATCGTGTTCATGCCGGCCATCAGCGCACAGGATTCGGAAACGCGCGCGATCTCCTCGCGGGCCAGGCAGACCATCGTGAGGTTGGCGCCCGGGCCGCCGTAGGCCTCGGGCACCCACAGCTGCAGCAGGCCCATGTCGCCGTAGATCTCGATCAATTCCTCGGGGAAGCGGTCGTTCTCGTCGATCTCGGCCGCGATCGGCGCCACGTGGTCCTGCACCATGCGGCGCACGCCATCGCGGAAGGCGGTTTGTTCTTCACTGAATTGCATCTTGGGGGCCTTCGTCTTCGTGCGCGGTCCAGCGCGGGTTGTTGATCGCCAGCGTTTCGCGCAGTGACTGGCGCAGGTGCTGCACCAGGGCCGGTGTATCCAGGGGAAGCGCGCCGGTTGCGATGGCGTCGTGGAGTTCGCGCTCCAGCAGGGCTGCGTCGCCGTCGCGTTGGAGCAGGTCCTGCAGGCGCGCGCGAGATGCCGCGGCGTGCGCGGGTGCCTGTTCGGTCTCGCGCAGCGCGATGCGCAACACGTTCACCGCGATGCGGGTCTGGAACCGGTGATATCCCTCCAGTGTCGGCAGCAGTTCCTGCTCGAGGTAATCGGCCGAGGCCTGCAGCAGTGCTGTGGCGGCAGGGATCATGGTGCTGCCTCCAGCAAGGAGAGGA
>CALRYR010000549.1:0-3337 GCA_943372425.1 Variovorax sp. YR752
CGGTGCTGGTCGGCTTCGGCTGGACCGGCGCCATCATGGGCATGGAGCTCACCGCCGCGGGCCTGAAGGTCCTGGCACTGGAACGCGGCGAGAACCGCGACACCGTGCCCGACTTCGCGTACCCGCGCATCACCGACGAGTTGAGCTACGGCATCCGCGGCAAGCTGTTCCAGAACCTGTCGAAGGAGACAGTGACCATCCGCCACACGCCGGCCGACGTGGCGGTGCCGTACCGCCAGCATGGCTCCTTTCTGCTGGGAGATGGGGTGGGCGGTGCCGGTGTGCACTGGAACGGCCACCACTGGCGCGCGCTGCCGGCCGACCTGCAGCTGCGCAGCACCTACGAAGCGCGCTACGGCAAGAAGTTCATCCCCGAGGGCATGTACCTGCAGGACTTCGGCGTGAGCTACGACGAGCTCGAGCCGCACTTCGACATGTTCGAGAAGATCTGCGGCACCTCCGGCAAGGCCGGCAATCTCAAGGGCCAGATCCAGGCTGGCGGCAACCCCTTCGAAGGCTGGCGCGCCAACGAATACCCGCTGCCGCCGCTGGCGTCGCCCAACAGCGCCGTGCTCTTCGAGAAGGCCGCGCGCGAGTTGGGCTACCACCCCTTCCCGCAGGCCGCGGCCAATGCGTCGCGGGCCTACACCAACCCGCATGGCGCACAGCTCGGCCCCTGCAACTTCTGCGGCTTCTGCGAGCGTTACGGCTGCTACATGTATGCCAAGGCGTCGCCGCAGACCACGCTGTTGCCGAGCCTGATGAAGCGGCCCAATTTCGAGCTACGCACACGTTCGCACGTGCAGCGCGTGAACATGTCGCCCGACGGCAAGCGGGCCACCGGCGTGACCTACATCGACGCACAGGGCAACGAGGTCGAGCAGCCTGCCGACCTCGTGGTGCTGTGCGCCTACCAGATGCACAACGTGCGCCTCCTGCTGCTGTCGAACATCGGCAAGAAGTACGACCCGGCCACGGGTGAGGGCGTGGTGGGCCGCAGCTATGCGTACCAGTTGAACGGTGGTGCCACGCTGCACTTCGACAAGGACCAGCCGATGAACCCCTTCGTCGGCGCTGGCGCGAGCGGCCACGCGATGGACGACTTCGACAGCGACAACTTCGACCACGGGCCGCTCGGTTTTGTCGGCGGCGCGACCATCAACTGCATCAACACCGGCGGCCGGCCGATCCAGCAACTGGCCCTGCCGGCCGGCACGCCGACCTGGGGCGCGGCCTGGAAGAAGGCCGCCAAGGAGAACTACGTCTACCAGACCAGCGTCGGCAGCCAGGGCTCGGTGATGGCCTACCGCGACAACTACCTCGACCTCGACCCGACCTACAAAGACGCCTTCGGCCAGCCGCTGCTGCGCATGACCTTCGACTGGAAGGACAACGACATGGCGATGACCGCCTTCATCGGCACCAAGGTCGAGCAGATCGCCAAGGCGATGGGACCGAAGCACATCAGCATGGGCTTCAAGAAGAAGGGTGAGCACTACGACGTGCGGCCGTACCAGTCGACCCACAACACCGGCGGCGCGATCATGGGCACCGACCCGAACACCAGTGCCATCAACCGCTATCTGCAGACCTGGGATGTGCCCAACGTGTTCGTGATGGGCGCCAGCGCCTTCCCGCAGAACTTCGGCTACAACCCGACGGCCGTCGTGGGTGCGTTGGCGTACTGGTCGGCCAAGGCGATCCGCGAGAACTACCTGAAGAACCCGGGAGCGCTCGCATGAACGCGGCCACCAAGACGCGCCTGCGCGTGACCGGCTTCGGCATCGTCGTCGCGGCGCTGCTGTCGACCTGGGCCTTCGGGCAGAAGGCGAATCCCGTCAGCGGGGGCGTGGCCTCGGCGCCGGTCGTGGCGACCACGGGTACGAGCCAAGCGCCGTCCTCCGACCCGACAGTCGAGCGCGGACGCTACCTCGCGCGTGCGGGCGATTGCGTCAGCTGCCATACGGGTCCGTCGAATGTGCCCTTCGCCGGCGGCCTGCCGATGGCAACGCCTTTCGGCACCATCGTGTCGAGCAACATCACGCCCGACAAGGGCGCAGGCATCGGCGAATACACCGAGGCCGAGTTCGCCCGCGCGCTGCGCGAGGGTGTGCGGCGCGACGGCCAGCATCTGTACCCGGCCATGCCGTATCCCTCGTTCGCGAAGCTGAACGACGAGGACATGCATGCGCTCTACGTCTACTTCGAGCAGGGCGTGGCGCCGTCGTCCGCCAAGCCGCCGCCGACCGACTTGCCGTGGCCCTTCAGCATGCGCTGGCTCATGATGGGCTGGAACATGCTGTACCTCAACAAGGGGACGTACCAGCCCGACAGCGCGCGCAGCGCCGAGTGGAACCGCGGCGCCTATCTGGTCCAGGGTCTGGGCCATTGCGGCGACTGCCATACGCCGCGGAGCCTGACGGGCGGCGTGAAGGCCGCCAACGAGCGGCAGGGCGACAGCTATCTGGCCGGTGCGTTGATCGATGGATGGCTCGCGCAACCGCTTCGCCACAACGACCGCGGCGGCGCGGCGCAATGGTCCACCGACGACATGGTCGCGTACCTGCAGACCGGCCGCACCGCGCACACCGCGGCCTTCGGGCCCATGTCGCAGGTGGTGCAGAACAGCACCCAGTACATGAGCCGCGAAGACCTGGCGTCGATCGCGACCTACCTGCAATCGGTCGGCACTGCGCCTGCGACGCCGGCGCCGATGCAGGCTGCGGTGGTCGCCGCAGCCGAAACGCATGCGAGCACGCAGAAGCTGCGCGCGGGTACGGTCGAAGGTGCGGGTGGAATGGTCTACCTGAACAACTGCAACGCATGCCACCGATCGAGCGGTGCGGGCGCGGATGGCGTGTTCCCGTCCCTGGCAGGCAACAGCGTGGTCAATGCGAAGGACCCGACCTCGCTGATCCGCATCGTGCTCGCCGGTTCGGCGATGCCGAGCACGGAAGCGCGACCGTCGGCACTCGCCATGCCGGGTTTCGGCTGGCGGCTGAGCGACGACAATGTCGCTGCATTGCTGAGCTTCGTGCGCAGCAGTTGGGGGAATCAGGCAGAGGCCGTGACCCCGGCGCAGGTCGCGAAGGTCCGGAAGGCCATCGCACCGGACGAGAAAAGCGCGCGGCAGTCGAGCAACTAACGCGCTCGGCTGCGGGCGGCTGATCAGTCCTTGTCGGACGCTGAGCTGTCCTCGTCCTTGTCCGTGTGCTTCAGCGCCGGCTTCATGCCGGGCTGAGGCGCATGCTCGGCGTCCGGGGCGATCTCTTCCCCATGGGTCTTCTTTTCCTGGTGCACTTTTTTGTCGTGCGCGACATTGCGTGGATCGGTCATG
>CALRYR010000550.1:0-3337 GCA_943372425.1 Variovorax sp. YR752
GCTCGCGCCATCGGCTGCGTCGCAGAACTCGCTGCGCTCACTTCGTTCTCTTCGCTCAAACAGCTGCGACGAGTCAGATGTTGAAGCGCGCTGCGCGCGCAGCCGATGGCACTGCGCTCCTCGGCGGCGCACAGGGGATCGCCCGGCCCGCACCGCCTGCCGGGCTTGGCGGTGGCGCGAGCGTTGCGCTCGCCGGAGAGAGATCACAACGATCGTGTCCACGTCGGTGGGTGGTATGTCTTTGGGCGGCTGTTGAGGCTCCGGCGAGCACCGCAGGGGCAGGCGGATCAGGGCCGCGCGTGTCTGAGCGAAGCGAGTTTGCGCGGACCCCGCCTGACGCGAGGAGCAGCAGCGAAGTCCGAAGGACCGGAGACGTCTGCCGCCCAAAGGTATACCGCCCGCCGACGCTCCCCGCACGTCAAGCAACCGTTCGCTGAAAGCACCCCATGCGCATAGACCAAGCCCAACCCTTCCCCTATGACTTCGACTTGCAGAAGACCGCGCTGGTCCTCATCGACATGCAGCGCGATTTCATCGAGCCCGGTGGCTTCGGCGAGACCTTGGGCAATGACGTGTCGCTGCTCGAAGCCATCGTGCCTGCGACGAAGGTGGTGCTGCAATCCTGGCGCGCCGCTGGAGGCCTGGTGATCCACACACGCGAGGCGCACCAGCCCGATCTCTCCGACTGTCCGCCCGCCAAACTCAACCGCGGCAACCCGACATTGCGCATCGGCGACGAAGGCCCGATGGGCCGCATCCTCGTGCGGGGCGAGCCCGGCAACCAGATCATCGATGCGCTCGCGCCCATCGCCGGCGAATGGGTCATCGACAAGCCGGGCAAGGGCATGTTCTACGCGACGGGGTTGCACGAGAGACTGCAGGCACGCGGCATCACGCACCTGCTGTTCGGCGGCGTGACCACCGAGGTGTGCGTGCAGACCAGCATGCGCGAGGCCAACGACCGTGGCTACGACGGCCTGCTGCTGGAAGACTGCACCGAGAGTTACTTCCCGGCCTTCAAGGCGGCCGCCATCGAGATGATCCGCGCGCAGGGCGCGATCGTCGGCTGGACGGCGCCGAGCACGGCGTTGCTGGCCGTGCTCAAGGGCTAACATCGACCCCGTGTCCGCCCTCGCTCCTCCCCTGATCACCGAACCCGACGTCGCCGTGTTCCGCACGCGCGCGGACGAGGTCTATGCGCAGCTCAAGCGCGACATCTCCGAGTTCAAGCTCGTCCCTGGCGACCGCTTCACCGAAAACGAGATCAGCGAGCGCCTCGGCGTGTCGCGCACGCCGGTGCGGCAGGCGTTGTTCCGGCTGCAGCAGGAAGGCTTCGTCGAAGTGCTGTTTCGCAGCGGCTGGCGCGTGCTGCCCTTCGACTTCGACCAGTTCGAGCAGTTCTATGACCTGCGCATGATCCTGGAGACGACGGCGGTGCACCGCCTCTGCGAAACCGATCGCCATGTCGACCGCGGCATGCTCGATGCGCTCGCCGGCATCTGGCTCGTGCCGGCCGCGCAGCGCAGCAGCGACACCGTGCAGGTCGGCCTGTGGGATGAAGAGTTTCACTGCGCCCTGGTGGCCGCGGCCGGCAACGCCGAGATGGCCCGCGTGCACCGCGACGTGACCGATCGCATCCGCATCATCCGCCGGCTCGACTTCACCAAGCAGCCGCGCATCGACGCCACCTACGACGAGCACGCGAAGATCTTGAAGGCCGTGCGCGCCAACCGCGGCGATCAGGCGGCGATGCTGCTGCGTGCGCACATCGAGACCAGCCAGGCCGAGGTGCGCAAGATCACGCTGCACCAGGTGCATCTCGCACGGCGTAGCGGACAGAGCAGCGGCCGGTAAACCACCGCCGGCAATCACCCGCGCGAACGTGCGGGCTTCCCGCGTGTGTCACAGAGCGTTTTTCTAATGGGCGACGGCGCCCCGCATGACGCGGAGCCCGCCGGCAAGCGACAGGCCATGTGCCTCGTTCGCGCTGGCGATCCCTCATCCTCGAAGAGATCCTCTCCATGAAAAAGACACTCGTCGCCGTTGCGGCACTGACCGCCGCAGCGGGCGCATTCGCCCAGTCCACCGTCACCCTCTTCGGTGTGCTCGATACGTCTGTGGCGCACATTTCCACCGGCGGCAACTCGGTCACCGGCCTCGCGAGCGGCGGCGTCTCCAGCAGCCGCCTGGGCTTCCGCGGCACCGAAGACCTCGGCGGCGGTCTCGCGGCCGGCTTCTGGCTTGAAGGCGGCCTCGCCGTCGACAACGGCAACAGCAGCGGCTATGCCTTCGAGCGCCGCTCCACCGTGAGCCTATCGAGCAACGACTTCGGCGAACTGCGCCTGGGCCGCGACAAGGTGCCCGCGTACCTGAACATCGAAACCTTCGACCCCTTCGGCGATGTCGGTGTCGGCGGCGTCAATGGCTCCAACATGGTTGGCAGCGCCACGTCGGCGGCCGGCACGGCCGAAGGCAGCGCGCCCAAGCGCGCCAGCAACAGCATCAACTACCTGCTGCCGGCCACGCTCGGCGGCTTCTACGGCCAGGTCCAATACGCCTTCGGTGAGCAGATCGAAACACCGGCCGTCACCAACGACACGCTGCGCAACAGCGCGGGCTTCCGCTTCGGTTACGCGGCCGGGCCGTTGAACGTGGCGCTGGGCTATGGCCAGGTGCGCGGCGGCACCACGACGACCGAGATCGACTACCGCGCCACCAACATCGGCGCGTCATACAACTTCGGCTTCGTCAAGCCGATGGTGCTGATCGCTTCGGAGCGCGGCAACGGTCGCCGGGTCGACCTGTACGAAATCGGCGCGACCGTGCCCGTGGGAGCCGGCGAGATCCGCGCGGCCTACAGCATGTACAAGCGCAAGGACATCTCGGACGCGGACTCGAACCGCTTCGCGCTAGGCTACGGCTACAACCTGTCGAAGCGCACGCAGCTCTACGCGACGGTCGCGCGCGTCGACAACGACGACCGCGCCAACCGCGGCCTCACGGTGTCGTCGTCCTCGCTGGCCAGCCCGACCATCGCGGCAGGCCGCAACGTGACGGGCTACGAGTTCGGCATCCGCCACAGCTTCTGATCGGTCGACGTCCGGCGGGTGCCGCCTACTGGGGCAGCTCGCCGGCCGGCTTGCCCAGCCACTTGACCGCGAGTTTGTCGGTCTCGCCGCTCTTGCGTGCCTGCATGACGATCTCGTTGACCTTCTGCCGCAGCGCGTCCTCGCCCTTGGCCACGCCGATGAAGTTCGGGGAGTCCTTCAGGCCGAACTTGTAGTCGACGCCGGTCTGCGGGTTGCGCGCCGTGATGCTCGCGGCGGTGGCGATGCTG
>CALRYR010000551.1:0-3323 GCA_943372425.1 Variovorax sp. YR752
GGGCCTGGGGCTGCAGACCTGCGCGACGCTGGGCATGCTCGAGTCGCACCAGGCCACGGCGCTGAAGGATGCCGGGCTCGACTACTACAACCACAACCTCGACACCGCGCCCGAGTACTACACCGACGTGGTGAGCACGCGCGCCTACCAGGACCGGCTCGACACCCTGCAGCATGTGCGCAGCGCCGGTATCAGCGTGTGCTGCGGCGGCATCGTCGGCATGGGCGAGGCGCCGGTGCATCGCGCCGGGCTCATCGCGCAGTTGGCCAACCTGCAGCCGTACCCCGAGTCGGTGCCGATCAACAGCCTGGTGCGGGTGCCTGGCACGCCGCTGGCTGACAGCGAGCCGATCGATCCCTTCGACTTCGTGCGCGTGATCGCCGTGGCACGCATCACGATGCCCAAGGCACGGGTGCGGCTCTCGGCCGGCCGGCAGCAGATGGGCGAGGCGGTGCAGGCACTGTGCTTCATGGCGGGCGCCAACTCGATCTTCTATGGCGACAAGCTGCTCGTCACCGGCAATCCCGACGTGGACGCCGATGTGCAGCTGCTGCGCAAGCTGGGCTTGAAGGCGCGGCAGGTTTCAACGAGTGAAGGAGTCGGGGCATGACACGTCCGTTCAAGGTGCTGGGCATCCAGCAGATCGCCATCGGCGGCCCCGACAAGCTGCGCCTGCAGAAGCTCTGGGTCGACATGCTCGGGCTCGAGGTCACGGGCACGTTCAAGAGCGAGCGCGAGAACGTCGACGAGGACATTTGCGCCATGGGCGTCGGCCCGTTCAAGGTCGAGGTCGACCTGATGCAGCCGCTCGACCCGGACAAGAAGCCCGCGGTGCACGCCACGCCGCTCAACCACGTCGGCCTGTGGATCGACGACCTGCCGAAGGCGGTCGAATGGCTCACCGCGCAGGGCGTGCGCTTCGCGCCGGGCGGCATTCGAAAGGGCGCAGCCGGCTTCGACATCTGCTTTCTCCATCCGAGGGCGAACGACGAGTTTCCGATCGCGGGCGAAGGCGTGCTGATCGAGATGGTGCAGGCGCCGCCCGAGGTCGTGAATGCCTTCGCTGCCCTGGCAGCAGCACCGCGCTGAGTCTGCGGCCGGGTCTGTTAGCGCTTCGTGTTGCGGGCGCGGGCCAGCGCGGCTTCGACGATCGAGCGCTTGCGCGCGTCTGCATCCGGCGCGGCAACGGCCGGTGTTGCGTCGGCGGCCGGCGCGCTGCGGCGTTGCCGGTGCACGGTGTAGCGCGCCAGGGCCGCATCGGCCTGCGCTTTCGACCAGGCTTGCCAGCCGCTGCGGCCAGGCGTTTCGTTCTCGAGCGCGATGCAGTCGACCGGGCACACCGGAATGCACAGCTCGCAGCCGGTGCAGTGCGCCTCGATGATGGTGTGCATCCGCTTGTGGATGCCGACGATCGCATCGGTCGGGCAGGCGTCGAGGCAGAGCGTGCAGCCGATGCACCAGGCCTCGTCGATCACGGCCATGGCGCGCGGGCCTTCTTCGCCGCAGGTGGTGTCGAGCGGCAGCACCGGTTTGCCGGTCAGCGCCGCAAGCCGGACGACACCCTCTGCACCGCCGGGCGGGCAGCGGTTGATGGCCGCGCCTTCGTGCGCGATCGCCTCGGCGTAGGCTTGGCAGTCGGGGTAGCCGCAGCGCGTGCACTGCGTCTGCGGCAAGGCGTCGTGCAGGCGCTGGGCGAGCACGACGGGTGGTGTTACCGCAGGATTAGCGTGCACCTCGGCGGGCCGGGGCGGTGGCCTTGCGTGCGGCGGTCTTGGCGACAGCTTTCTTGGCCGGTGCTTTGACCGCCGGCGCCTTGGCCACCGGTGCCTTGGCCACCGGTGCCTTGGCCACAGGCGCCGGCGCGACAGCGCGGACCGCCTTCTTGGCCGGTGCAGTGCTGGCACGCCGGGCCGGCTTGGCCGTCACCGTGTCTTCGGCCGTCACGGCGGTCGGTGCCGAGGCGATGGCGCGCTTTTGCGGCGCATCGTGCGTGGCGATGAAGGCCTTGAGCTGCGGATACACGAGGTCGCGCCAGCGGCGGCCGCTGAAGATGCCGTAGTGGCCCGCGCCCGGCACCTCGAAGTGCTGGCGGCGCGATTCCGGGATGCCGGTACAGAGGCTGTGCGCCGCCTGGGTCTGGCCCGAACCAGAGATGTCGTCGAGCTCGCCTTCGACCGTGAGCATCGCGCTGCCCGTGATGTCCTGCGGCTTCACGCGTTCGATCGATCCGTCGGCGTTGCGCACATCCCAGTTGCCGTGGACCAGCAGGCATTCCTGGAAGACGACGCGGATCGTCTGGAGGTAGTAGTCGGCGTCCATGTCGAGCACGGCGTTGTACTCGTCGTAGAACTTGCGGTGCGCCTCCACGCTGGCGTCGTCACCCTTGATCAGGTCCTTGAAGTAATCGTAGTGGCTGGTCGCGTGGCGGTCGGGGTTCATCGCGACGAAGCCCGTGTGCTGCAGGAAGCCGGGGTACACGCGGCGGCCGGAGCCCGGGAAGTTCTCGGGTACGCGGTAGATCACGTTGTTCTCGAACCACTCGAAGCTCTTGTTCATCGCGAGGTTGTTGACCGCCGTGGGCGACTTGCGCGCGTCGATCGGGCCGCCCATCATGGTCATCGACAGCGGCGTCTGCTCGCCGCGGCTGGCCATGAGCGACACGGCCGCCAGCACCGGCACCGTCGGCTGGCAGACGCTGATGACGTGGCAGTTGCCGTATTCGGCCTGCAGCAGGCGGATGAACTCCTCGACGTAGTGGATGTAATCGTCGAGGTGGAAGGCGCCTTCGGACAGCGGCACCGTGCGGGCGTTCTTCCAGTCGGTGATGTAGACCTTGTGGTCCTTCAGCATGGTGCGCACCGTGTCGCGCAGCAGCGTGGCGTAGTGGCCCGACAGCGGCGCGACGATCAGCACCACCGGCTGCGTCTTGAGCAGCTGCAACGTGGCCGGGTCGTCGGTGAAACGCTTGAAGCGGCGCAGCTCGCAGAAGGGTTTGTCGAGCGCGATCGCTTCCTGGATGACCACGTTGTTGCCGTCGACATCGACCGACGTGATGCCGAACTCCGGCTTCTCGTAGTCCTTGCCGAGGCGGTACAGCAGGTCGTAGCCGGCGGCCATGCGCTGGGCCATCGGCGTGTGCGACAGCGGCGACGTGCCGTTGCTGAAGAGCTTCGCCGCGGCCTGGGCAAAGTCCGTCATCGGTTCCATCAGGGACCGCTGGGCTTCGTAGAGGTGATAGAGCATGTGATCCCTGGAGGACTGGTTGTTGCAGTGCAATATATCGGCAGAACCAGGGTTTGGGCGTAGGGTCTGAACCCTAGCCC
>CALRYR010000552.1:0-3322 GCA_943372425.1 Variovorax sp. YR752
CGCCTGGTCGGCGATGTACTGCACGATGGCCGGGCCTTCGCGCAGGCGCGTGCCGTCGTCGAGTTCCAGCATCGGCACGTAGCCGAGCGGGTTGATGCCGTAGTAGTCGGTGCCGTCCTGGAGCTTGTGGCTCTTGGTGCTGGCGAGCACCGGTTCGAAGGCGATGCCGGCTTCGTGCAGGGCGATCATGGGCGAGAGCGAGCAGCTACCGGGCGAGTGATACAGCTTCATGGGATGTTCCGGAGAAGAGTGGAAAGACGTGAGCGGGGGTCGATCCTAGCGGGTTGACCGGCACCCGGTGCGCGCCGCGTTTTTGTCCTACGGTGCCTTGCGCGGGGCGACTATCCGTGTCTGTCGGGCGCCTTTTTATGCTCTCTTCACGGGTGGCGTGTTGCTGCCGACGAGGAGTTCGCATGTTGAAGTACGCCATCATTTTCGCGATCGTTTCGCTGATCGCCGGTGCGCTCGGCTTTGGCGGCGTAGCAGCCGGCGCGGCCGGCATCGCCAAGGTGCTGTTCGGTCTGTTCCTGGTGTTGACGGTCGTGTTCCTGGTGCTCGCAGCGCTGGGTGTGGGTGCCGTCCGAAAAGCGATCGACTGACCACCCGTGCACTTTTCTCACATCGAAACCGTCCTCGACTACGAGGTGGCGGCACCCTCGCACCTGCTGCTCAACATCGAGGCGGTGCGCTCTGGCGCACAGGTGGTCCTGCGCGAGAATCTCGTGGTGGAGCCTGCCGTTGAGATGCATGCCTTCTGCGACGAAGGCAGCGGCAACCGCTTCATTCGCTTCGATGCGGCACCGGGGCCGTTGAAGATCCGATACACGGCGAGCGTGCAGCGTTCCTTTGTCGAGGTGCCGGTCGACCTGCAGGAAGTGCCGGTCAATCAGGTGCCCAACGAGTTGATGCACTACCTCAGGCCGTCGCGTTATTGCGAGTCGGACGTGATGGCGCGTGCGGCGCAGCAGCTGTTCGGCGACCTGCCGCAGGGTATCGGCCGCGTGCAGGCGGTGGTTGACTGGATCCACGACAGCATCCGCTACGAGCCGGGGAGCAGCGAGTCGACCACGACGGCACGCGATGTCTTCGTGCAGCGCGCGGGCGTCTGCCGCGATTTCGCGCACCTCGGCATCACCTTCTGCCGCGCACTGAACATCCCGGCCCGGCTGGTGGTCGGCTACGTCTACTTCAACGAACCGCCGCAGGACTTCCACGCCATCTTCGAGGCCTGGATCGGCGGGCAGTGGGTGTTGTTCGACCCGACGCGCATGGCGCCGGTCGACCGCCTGGTGCGCGTCGGCACCGGCCGCGATGCCAAGGACGTGGCCTTCTGCACGATCTTCGGGCCGGTCGCGATGACCAACAAGGCGCTGACCGTGCGCGAATACCAGGATGAGAACGCGCCGACATCCCTGACGCCGGCGCCTACGGGCACGGTGATCGGCATCGAAAAGCCGGTGCCGGTGACGACACCCGCGCAGGAAGATCGGGCGCTGAGCGCGGCCCACGATCTGTCAGCGCTCGACTAACGCTACAAAAAGTGTAGCAAGAGATTGCGTCGTGGCAGGGGCTGCGGCGTGGTGTCAATGGGACGCCCGGGTGTCCCCACAGGCGGCATTGACGGGGGTTGGCGCTTAAAATCACGGCCCTCTCGCAGCGTTCCGCGGCGCATGCATGCGCCCGCCAGTCCACCATGTTGTATCCCGAAGAATTCGATGTGATCGTCGTCGGCGGCGGCCATGCCGGCACCGAAGCTGCGCTCGCGGCCGCCCGCATGGGCGCGAAGACCCTGCTGCTGACCCACAACATCGAAACGCTGGGCCAGATGAGCTGCAACCCGTCGATCGGTGGCATCGGCAAGGGACACCTGGTGAAAGAGGTGGATGCGCTGGGCGGCGCGATGGCGCTGGCCACGGACGAGGCGGGCATCCAGTTCCGCATCCTCAATTCGAGCAAGGGTCCGGCCGTGCGTGCAACGCGTGCCCAGGCCGACCGCGTCCTCTACAAGGCGGCCATCCGCCACAGGCTGGAGAATCAGCCGAACCTCCAGCTGTTCCAGCAGGCGGTCGACGACCTGATGGTGGAGGGCGACCGCGTGGTCGGCGCCGTGACGCAAGTCGGCATTCGCTTCCGGGCACGCACGGTCGTGCTGACGGCCGGCACCTTTCTGGACGGCCGCATCCACGTCGGCCTCGACAACTACCAGGCCGGGCGCGCGGGCGATCCGCCGGCGATCAGCCTGTCGGCCCGCCTCAAGGAATTGAAGCTGCCGCAGGGCCGCCTGAAGACCGGCACGCCGCCGCGGCTCGACGGGCGCAGCATCGATTTCTCCAAGTGTGCCGAGCAGCCGGGCGATGGCATGCCGGGCGGTGCGACCGACGTGATGCCGGTGTTCAGCACCATGGGCCGGGCCGACATGCATCCGCAGCAGATGGCCTGCTGGGTGACGCATACGAACGAACGCACGCACGACATCATCCGCTCCGGCTTCGACCGCAGCCCGATGTTCACCGGGAAGATCGAGGGGGTGGGGCCGCGCTACTGCCCGAGCGTCGAGGACAAGATCAACCGCTTCGCCGACAAGGACAGCCACCAGATCTTCCTGGAGCCTGAAGGTCTGACGACGAATGAGTACTACCCGAACGGCATTTCGACGAGCCTGCCTTTCGACATCCAGTATCAGCTGGTCCGGTCGATGGCCGGGCTGGAGAACGCGCACATCCTGCGCCCTGGCTACGCCATCGAGTACGACTACTTCGACCCGCGCGAACTCAAGAGCAGTTTCGAGACGCGTGCGATCCAGGGTCTGTTTTTCGCGGGCCAGATCAATGGCACCACCGGTTATGAAGAGGCGGCGGCGCAGGGCCTGTTTGCTGGCATCAACGCGGCGTTGCAATGCCGTGGCGAGGGCGCCTGGCTACCGCGCCGCGACGAGGCCTACCTGGGTGTGCTGGTCGACGACCTGATCACCAAGGGCGTGACCGAGCCGTACCGCATGTTCACCAGTCGCGCCGAATTCCGGCTGCAGCTGCGCGAGGACAACGCCGACATGCGCCTGACCGAAGCAGGGCGCCGCCTGGGCCTCGTCGATGATGCGCGTTGGGAGGCGTTCTCTCGCAAGCGCGATGCTGTTTCACGTGAAACACAGCGTCTGAAGTCGACCTGGGTGAACCCCCGCAACCTGCCGGCGGCCGAGTCGGCGCGGGTGCTGGGCAAGGCCATCGAGCACGAATACAACCTCGGCGACCTGCTGCGGCGGCCCGATGTCGACTACGCGTCGCTCATGTCCTTGGACGGCGGCAAGTACGCGCCGCGCGAGCCG
>CALRYR010000553.1:0-3308 GCA_943372425.1 Variovorax sp. YR752
GCCCAGCGCCCGCCGTCGTCGAAGGGCTGGCCGGTGTGCAGGTGGCACCAATGGTCCATCAGCGCGTTGCCCGGGCCGCAGTCGAAACCGAGCACGGTGCCGCCGTCGGCAGGCAGCACGCTGAGGTTGGAGATGCCGCCGATGTTCAGGACGGCCAGGGTTTGGTGCGCCTGGCCGAACACCGCGCGGTGGAAGGCCGGCACGAGCGGCGCGCCCTGGCCGCCGGCAGCCACGTCGCGGCTGCGGAAATCGGCCACCACGTCGATGCCGCTCAGCTCGGCGAGCAGCGCGGGATTGTTGAGCTGCAGCGTGTAGCCGACGCCATCGACCGCGCCGGGCTGGTGGCGGACGGTCTGGCCGTGAGCGCCGATGGCCGTGACGTCGGCAGGGGAGCAACCGGTGTCGTCGAGCAGCCGCCGCACCACGTCGGCATAGATGCGCGCCAGGCCGTTGGCCGCCAGGGCCGCGCGGTGCAACTCGTTCTGGCCCGACGTGTTGAGCGCCAGCAGTTCGGCACGCAGATCGTCGGGGAAGGGTGCGCTGGCATGGGCCTGGACGGCGATGCGGCCGGCATCGAGATCGGCCAGCACGCCGTCGACACCATCGAGCGAGGTGCCCGACATCAGGCCGATGAAGCGTTCAGCCATGCGCCGCTGGCCGATCGAACCGGGTCAGTCGGCGCTCGCCTGAACCACCGAGAAGGCCGCAGCCAGCTCGCGGCGCGTGGCCATCGCCTGCCGGTCGAAGACCGGGCGCACCGAGGCGCTGATCGGCGTGCCGCCGTCCTGCTGCGCGATGCTGGCCGGGTTGGTGTACTCGCCGTTCACGCGGAACTCGAAGTGCAGATGCGGGCCCGTGGCCCAGCCGGTAGCACCGACCGCGCCGATGAACTGGCTCTGGCTCACTGCCTGGCCCACCTTCACGTCGATGCGGCTGAGGTGCGCGTAGACGGTTTCCTGGTTGTTGCGGTGCTTCAGGATGACGATGTTGCCGTAGCCGTTCTGGCGGCCGGCGAACTCGACCACGCCGTCGCCGACGGCTCGCACCGCGGTGCCCGTGGGCGCTGCGAAATCGATGCCGTTGTGCTGGCGCCAGGTGTTCTGGATGGGGTGGATCCGCATCGCGAAGCCGCTCGAGATGCGCGAAAACTCGACGGGCGAGGACAGGAAGGCGCGCAGCAGGCTGTCGCCGTTCGGACGGTAATAGCCGCCCTTCTTGCCCGGTTCCTGGAACCACATCGCCTGATATATCTTGCCGTTGCTCTCGAACTCGGCCGACAGCACCCGGCCGCTGCGCAGCGACTGGCCGTCGGCTTCGAAGGTTTCGTAGACGACCGCGAAGCGGTCACCCTTGCGCAGCGCACGGAAGTCGACGTCGGCGGAGAAGATGTCGGCCAGCTGGCTGGCGACCGCGTCGGGAATGCGGGCCTCGTCGGTGGCGGCGAAGAGCGAACTGCGGACAACGCCGCTGGCGAGCCGGCTGGCAGCCGTGAGCCGGTCGGTCTCGGTGCGGATCGTGAAGCCGTTGCCGGCACTGTTGCGGGCGATCACCAGGCGCTTGAAGCCGCCGTCTCCGTCGGGAATCCAGCGTGCGCTCAGGCGCTGCAGCGTGTTGTCGCGCGCGGCCTCGGCCGTCACCGTGCGGCCGGTGCGGTTGAAGAGGGCGCCTCGCGCCTCGGCATTGCTGCGCACGAAGGCCGCGGCGGCCGGGTCGGCAATGCCCAGGCGCTTGAGCAGGGCGTCGATGGTGTCGCTGGACCGCGTCAGTTCCGTGCGGAAGAGCGTGAAGTCATGCGTGTCGAGCGCGTCGACCTGGTCGGTCGCAGCCAGAGGCTGCACGGCTTCGAGCACCTGCCGCACCGGCAGGTCGGCCACGTCCGGGCCGAGCGATGCGACGGCGAAAGCACCACCGCCCGCGCACAGCAAAAGTGCACCGATCGCGGTGCTGATCTGCTTCGGATAGGTGCGAAAGGTGTGTGCTACACGAGAAGCCAGCAACTCCTCGGCAGCGAGAATGGCGTTGATCAACGTCTTAAAGCCCTGTGTCGGTTCGGCGGGTCCTCAGCCGGGCATCGCATGGCGAGGCTGTAGGACGGCGCGAAGGAAAGCGCCGCTTAGAATCCGACGCTTGAGAAATGTCGGGCTGAGTATAGCTTCGGCCATACGCAAAACTGCCAAAAAGTCCCAATGAAGCCCGAGTTTGTTACAAGCCAAAGTATTTCCGATGATGTAGGACGCGCGCTCGAAATTTCCCTGCGGGGGGCTGACGAGTTGCTCCCTCAGGAGGAGTGGGTGCGCAAGCTGCAGCGCGCCGAGGCCAGCGGCACGCCGCTGCGCATCAAATTGGGGCTCGACCCGACGGCGCCGGACATCCACATCGGTCATACGGTGGTCCTGAACAAAATGCGGCAGTTGCAGGATCTGGGCCACACCGTCATCTTCCTGATCGGCGATTTCACCAGCACCATTGGCGACCCGTCGGGCCGTAACAGCACCCGCCCGCCGCTCACCCGCGAGCAGATCGAGGCCAACGCCCAGACCTACTATCGGCAGGCCAGCCTCGTGCTGGACCCGGCCCGCACCGAGATCCGCTACAACTCCGAGTGGAGCGACCCGCTGGGCGCGCGCGGGATGATCCAGCTGGCCGCCAAGTACACGGTGGCGCGAATGATGGAGCGCGACGATTTCACCAAGCGCTTCAAGGCAGGGCAATCGATTTCCGTCCACGAATTCCTGTACCCGCTGATGCAGGGCTACGACTCGGTGGCGCTCAAGTCGGACCTGGAACTCGGCGGCACCGACCAGAAGTTCAACCTGCTGGTCGGCCGGCATCTCCAGCAGGAATACGGCCAGGAGCCGCAGTGCATACTTACTATGCCGCTGCTGGAAGGCCTGGACGGCGTCGAGAAGATGTCCAAGAGCAAGGGCAACTACATCGGCGTCACCGAGGCGCCGAACACCATGTTCGCCAAGGTGCTGTCGATTTCCGACACGCTGATGTGGCGCTGGTACACCTTGTTGAGCTTCCGCTCCATTGTCGAGATCGACGCGCTGAAGGCCGAGATCGCCGGCGGCCGCAACCCCAAGGACGCCAAGGTCGCGCTCGCGAAGGAAATCACCGCGCGCTTCCACAGTGCCGCCGCCGCCGAAGCCGCCGAGCAGGATTTCGTGAACCGCAGCAAGGGCGGTGTGCCCGACGAGATTCCGGAAGTGACGCTGTCCGGTGCACCCCTGGGCATCGCGCAGTTGCTCAAGCAGGCCGGGCTGGCGGCGTCGACGTCGGAAGGCAACCGGCTGGTCGACGGCGGC
>CALRYR010000554.1:0-3304 GCA_943372425.1 Variovorax sp. YR752
GAGGCTGCGATCATGATGATTTCCTTCGTTCCAAATAGTTTGACTTGCGGTGTGCGCTGGAACTGCACGCACCGTGTGCCTTGCGGCGGTTAGCCAAGGATTATAGCTTGCCCCCAGGTCGCGCTCACTGCGTGTAGCGCTCCGCACCCCCTACCGGGGGCAACACCAGCGGCCCGGCGAAGCCGGTTCCGCGGTGTTTCACGAACAGGCGCCGGGCCTGCGGCCGGCGCCCGCTCATCCGATTGGCAGGTCAGTTGCCTTATTTTTGAGCGGCAAGCCAGGTTTTGAGGCGGCGGACGCCTTCGACCAGGCGCTGCGGGTCTTTCGACGCGAAGCACCACCGCAGCCAGCCCTGCGCCTCCGGCGCGAACGCGTTGCCCGGCGCCAGGCCCAGGCCGGCCTCCGTTACCAGCCGCTTCGCGACCGCGAGGGAGTCGTCGAATCCATCGAGCTTGAAGAAGGCGTACATGCCGCCCTTGGCCGGCGCGACCTGCACGCCGGGCACCGCCGCCAACAGCGGCACCAGCACATCGCGGCAGGCCTTCAGGTGGGCCACCACGCGCGGTGTGATGTCCTTCCCATGCTGGATCGCGGCCACGCCCGCGCGCTGGGTGAAGACGCTGGCGCACGAGGTGTTGAACTCGATCAGCTTGCCCATCCCGTCCATCAACGCCGACGGCAGCACCAGCCAGCCGAGGCGCCAACCGGTCATCAGGAAACTCTTGGAGAAGCTGTGCGCCACCACCAGGCGGTCGTCGGGCGCGGCCACATCCAGAAAGCTGGGCGCGCAACCGTTCGGCGTCGGCTCGAAGTACAGCCGCTCGTAGACCTCGTCGGCCAGGATCCAGGTGCCGGTCTGGCGGCAATGCTCGAGGATGGCGCGCTGCTCGTCCCCAGTCAGCGTCCAGCCAGTCGGGTTGTTCGGCGCATTGACGATCAGCAGCTTGGTGCGCGGCGTGATCGCGGCGAGCAGCGCATCGAGGTCGAGCGTCCATTCGCCATCGACCGGCTTCAGCGCGACGGTATGGACCGTGGCGCCCATGATGGCCGGCTGCGCCACCAGGTTGGGCCACACCGGCGTGACAGCCACCACCTCGTCGCCCGCATCGACCAGCGCCTGTACCGCCAGCATCAGCGCGTTCACGCCGCCGGAAGTCACGGCGATGCGCGACGCGTCGATCCGCGGGTGCAGGCTGCTGGCGTAACTGGCGATCGCCTCGCGCAGTTCGGGCAGGCCCAGGTTGTGCGAATAGAAGGTCTCGCCGCGCTGCAGCGAATCGATCGCGGCCTGGCGCACGACGTCCGGCGTGACTTCGTCGCTCTCGCCGAACCAGAAGGCGAGCACGTCGTCGCGGCCGATGCCGGCGTTGGCGACTTCGCGGATCTTGGAAGCTTCGAGGTTCAGGATGGCTTGGCGCATGGTGGGGTTCTCTCCGGCCCGCTCAGGGGCGTTGCATCTTGCAGGTGGTGGGCATCTCGGCACGCTCGGCGGCCACGGTCTTCACGACGCGGAAGCCGTAGCCCGAGCCTTCGACGTCGAACTTCACGCCCGGCGCCCCTTGCTTGTCCATCATGCCCACGACCAGTTGCTGCTGGAACTGGTGGTCGGCCGCGCGCATGCGGCCGCGTTGGCCGGCCAGCGTGACGTCGGCCCGCTCCATGGCGCGCGCGACGGCGACCGTGTCGGTGCTGCCGGCGCGCTCGATCGCCTGTGCCAGCGACTCGACCAGCAACTGCATGCGCATGTGCACATAGTCTTCGGACGCCTTCGGGAAGCGCGCACGGAACGAACGGTAGAACGCTTCCGACTGGGCCGTCTGCACGTTCGGCAACCAGTCGGCCACCGCGATCACACGGCCGATGCCGGCGTCGCCGATGGCCGCCGGCGCGCCCAGCGCATTGCCGTAGAAGGTGTAGAAGCTGCCGTTGAAACCGGCTTCGCGCGCCGCCTTGACCAGCAGCGTCAGGTCGTTGCCCCAGTTGCCGGTCATCACGGCCTGCGCGCCGCTGGCGATGATCTTCGTGGCGTAGGGCGAGAAGTCCTTCACCCGGCCCATGGGATGCAGCTCGTCGCCCACCACCTGGACGTCGGGCCGCAGCGCGGCGAGCTGCCGCTTCGATTCGCGCAGCACCGCCTGGCCGAAGCTGTAGTCCTGGCCGATCAGGTAGACGCGCTTGAGCGACGCGTCGTCCTTCACCACGTCCATCAGCGCGGTCACGCGCATGTCGGCGTGCGCGTCGAAGCGGAAGTGCCAGAAGCTGCAGCGCTCGTTGGTCAGCACCGGATCGACCGCGGAATAGTTCAGGAAGATCACCCGGCGCGACGGGTCGCGCTCGTTGTTCTTGTCGATGGCATCGACCAGCGCGGCCGCCGTCGCCGACGAGTTGCCCTGCAGCACGATGCGCGCGCCGTCGTCCATGGCGGCGCGCAATGCCGACAGCGCCTCCTCGTTCTGGCCCTTGCTGTCGTAGCGGACGAGTTGCAGTTGCCGCGCACCGCCCGGCAGCTTGACGCCGCCGCGGGCGTTGACCCGTTCCACGGCCCAGAGGATGTTGCGGAACACGGCCTCGCCGGTGTTGGCGAAGGGGCCGCTCATGCTTTCGATCAGGGCCAGACGGATGGGTGCAGCGGGCTGGGGCTGGGCCTGCACCGCGGGTGAGGCGGCGGCCACGCATAGCGCCGAGGCCGCGAATTTCAAGGCCCGACGACGCCAAATAAAGCTCTGATTCATTCTCTTGAAACGCGTGCCGGCAGGCCTAGATGAGGTGGCAAGCGGCACTCCTGTTGAGGGGCCGCGCAGTGTACGGGACACACCTTCTTGTCCCCATTGTGTTCATCTTCAGGAGTCTCACCATGTTCTTCGCACCCGCCGTCCGCACCGCCCGTTTCGCCCCGCGCGCCTTCGACCGCAGCTTCGAACGCTTCGTCAATGAGGCCTTCGCGAGCGGCCCGCAACGTTCGCTCCAGGTCGAACAGGACGACAAGGCCTGGACGCTGAGCCTCGACGTACCCGGCCTGTCGCGCGACGACATCACCATCGGGATCGAAGGCGCCGTTGTGCGCATCGAGACCAAGGCCGAGGCCAAACGGGCATTCAAGGCGGCTTACGAATTGCCACAGGCCATTGACATCGCCGCGAGCGATGCCAAGCTCGAAAACGGCGTTCTGACCCTGAAGCTGAGCAAGGTCGTTCCTGTCAGCCAAGTCCACCAGCTGGCCATCAACTGAGGCATGCAGCGCGGCGTCCGACGACGCCTTGCCGCTTTTGCTTACACTTTTCCACCACGCACGTCAGCCGGACAC
>CALRYR010000555.1:0-3301 GCA_943372425.1 Variovorax sp. YR752
CTCGACCGTGCCGCCGGCGGACTGGACCGTGCGCGCCAGCCAGTCGCGTCCACCGGGCTGACCCGAGGCATCGCCGCCCCGCACGATCAGCACCCGGGTACCCGGCGCGACCTGCGGACGCACCACGGCCCACAACGCCTCGGAATCGAACTGCGCGGCATCGTCGCCCGGAGCATCGATGCGCGCTGCCGGCACGCCGGATTCCCGCAGCGCCCGCGTGGTGCCGGGGCCGGTGGCCCAGCAGCGCGGCGACTGGTCCGCCATCAAGGCGTCTGCCACCTGCGCATCGCCGAAATGCGATGCAGCCGCAGAACTCACGAACATCAACGCATCCCGACGATCGACGGTAAGACGTGCGGCCGCGAGCGCAATGGTGTCTTGCAGCGGCGCGATCGCGATCAGCGGCAACGTCACCGCATCCAGCCCCGCGCCCTTCAGGGCGTCGACCCAGCGCGCGCCTTCGTGCGCCGGTCGGGTGACGATCACACGGCGGGTCATCCGTGCGACGCAGTAGTCAATGCGCGCCGGCCGCGCGCAGACGGGTCGCGGCCTCGTCGCCCAGCGCCTCGGCCTGCGCGGCGTCGCCGACGGCACCTTGCGCCTCGACACGCACCAGCGCGCCCACTCCATCGACATCGCCCCAGGCCGCCTCGATGCGCAGGCTGCCGTCGGGCTGCCAGCGGGCATGCGCCGCCAGCGGCATCGAGCAGCTGCCGCCCATGGCGCGGCTCACGGCGCGTTCGCTGGTGGCCGCCAGCGCGTCCTGACGGTGCATCAGCGGCGCCAACAGCTCGATCAGGTCGGCGCGGTCGGCACGCACCTCGATGCCCAGCGCGCCCTGCCCGGCGGCCGGCAGCATCGCTTCGGGTTCGAAGGCGGTGCGGATGCGGCTTTCGAGCCCGAGCCGCTTCAGGCCGGCGGCCGCCAGGATGATCCCGTCGTACTGCCCTTCGTCGAGCTTGCGCAGGCGGGTGTCGAGGTTGCCGCGCAGCGGTTCGATGCGCAGGTCGGGCCGTAGTGCACGCAGCAGCACCATGCGGCGCAGGCTGGAGGTGCCGACGACCGCGCCCTGTGGCAGATCGTCGAGCGACGTGTACGTCGGCGACACGAAGGCATCGCGCGGGTCCTCGCGCTCGAGCACGCAGGCCAGCACGAAGCCCTCGGGCAGCTCCATGGGCACGTCCTTGAGCGAATGCACCGCGATGTCGGCGCGCCCCTCTTCCAGTGCCGTTTCGAGTTCCTTGACGAACAGGCCCTTGCCGCCGACCTTGCTGAGCGTGCGGTCCAGGATCTGGTCGCCGCGGGTGGTCATGCCCAGCAGGCTGACCGTGTGGCCTCGTTCTTGCAGCAGCCGCTGCACATGCTCGGCTTGCCACAGGGCCAGACGGCTTTCGCGCGTCGCGATGACGATGGTGCTCAAGGCCGGATTCCCAGGTAAAGAAGACCCACGGGATGCTAGCATGTTGCGCCGCAGCAACGCAGGCGGCGCACCCTTCCAAAACGAGGAGATGACGCGAATGACGACAGGCAAGAAGGCGCCGGCCACTTCGGCCAAGCAGGCACCCAAGCGGGCACGCAGCGAGGACCAACCGCTCATCGACGACATCCGGCTGCTCGGCCGGATCCTCGGCGATGTCATCCGCGAGCAGGAGGGCAAGGACACCTACGAGCTGGTCGAGAAGGTCCGCACGCTGTCCGTCGCGTTCCGGCGCGATGCCGACCATGCCGCCGACCGTGCGCTGAAGAACCTGCTCAAGGGCCTGAGCGCCGTCGAGACGGTGCGCGTGATCCGCGCCTTCACCTACTTCAGCCATCTGGCCAACCTGGCGGAGGACCGCCACCAGATCCGTCGCCGTACAGAAGACGAACGCGCCGGTGAAAGCACCGACGGCAGCCTCGAAACCGCGCTCGCGCGCATCCGCAAGGCCGGTGTGTCGCCCGCCGCCGTGGTCGAGTCGCTGGCGCACAGCTACGTGTCGCCGGTGCTCACCGCGCACCCGACCGAGGTGCAGCGCAAGAGCATCCTCGACGCCGAGCGCGCCATCGCGCAACTGCTGACCGCGCGCGACGAGATCGGCTGGCGCCGCCAGGCCTTCGCCAGCAAGAAGGACGCGCTCACGCCGCTGGAATACGCCGAAAACGAAAGCCAGATCCGCATCCGCGTCACGCAGCTCTGGCAGACCCGCCTGCTGCGCTTCTCCAAACTCACCGTGGCCGACGAGATCGAGAACGCGCTGAGCTACTACGAAGCGACCTTCCTGCGCGAGATTCCGCGCGTCTATGCCGAACTCGAACGCGCGCTGGGCCACGATGGCATCGCCCCCTTCCTGCGCATGGGCCAGTGGATCGGCGGCGACCGCGACGGCAACCCCAACGTCACGGCCGAGACGCTGGAATACGCGCTGCGCCGGCAGGCCGAGCTGGTGTTGCGCCACTACCTGACGGAAGTGCACTACCTGGGCGGCGAGCTGTCGCTGTCGGCCACGCTGGTCGACGTGTCGGTCGAGATGCAGGCGCTGGCCGAGCGCTCGCCCGACCCGAGCGAGCACCGTGTCGACGAACCCTACCGACGCGCCTTGACGGGCATGTATTCACGCCTGGCCGCCACGCTGCGCGACCTGACCGGCGGCGAGGCCGCGCGCCATGCGGTGGCACCGCAGAACCCGTACCCGAACGCCGAGGTCTTTCTTGCCGACCTGCGCACCATCGCCGAATCGCTGACCGACAAGCACGGCGCCGCGTTGATCGCGCAGCGCCTCGGCCCGCTGATCCGCGCGGTCGAAGTGTTCGGCTTCCATCTGGCCACGGTCGATCTGCGCCAGAGTTCGGACAAGCACGAGGCCGTGGTCGCCGAACTGCTGGCCAAGGCGCGCATCGAGCCCGACTACGCGGCGCTCGCCGAGGACGCCAAGCAGACACTGCTGCTGCGCCTGCTCGACGAGGCCCGCCCGCTGCGTGTGCCCGACGTGGACTACGCGCCGCTCACGCAGAGCGAACTGGCCATCTTCGCGGCGGCCCGCACCGCGCGGGCGCGCTACGGCGCCGCCGCCATCCGCCACTACATCATCAGCCACACCGAGACGGTGAGCGACCTGCTCGAGGCGCTGCTGCTGCAGAAGGAAGTCGGCCTGCTGCGCGGCACGCTGGACGACAACGCGACCAACGACCTCATCGTCGTGCCACTGTTCGAGACCATCGAAGACCTGCGCAACGCCGCGCCCATCATGCGGGCCTTCTATGCGCTGCCCGGCATCCAGGCGCTGATCCAGCGCTCGGGGGCGCTGCAGGACGTGATGCTCGG
>CALRYR010000556.1:0-3296 GCA_943372425.1 Variovorax sp. YR752
GGTCAACAACTTCGTGTCGGGCCTGGTGCTGATGTTCGAGCGCCCGATCCAGCCGGGCGACATGGTCGAGGTCGGCACCGTCGCGGGCACCGTGCGCGAGATCGGCCTGCGTGCCACGACCATCCGTACCTACGACGGCGCCGACGTGGTGGTGCCCAACGGCTTGCTGGTGAGCGGCAACCTGACCAACTGGACCATGTTCGACCGCAGCCGGCGCTTTGAAGTGGCCGTCAGCGCGGCCTACGGCTCCGACCCGGCGCAGGTGCTGGCGCTGCTGGAGGCCACCGCGCGCGCCACGCCGGGCATTGCCGAACAGCCGCCGCCTTTTGCGCAGATGACGGGCTATGGCGACAGCGCGCTGAACTTCGTGCTGCGCGCCTGGACGCAGGACATCGGCACGTGGGGCGCGCTGCGCAGTGACCTGTTCGCGCGCACGCTGGCCGCGATGCAGGCCGCCGGCATCGAGATCCCGTACAACCAGCTGGACGTCCACCTGCGCAGCACGCCAGAGTCCGGCGCGCCCGCGGCGATGCCAGTCGGCGGCGTGCCATAGCCACCGTCCTACAGACCATCTGCCACGCCATGGCATTCTTTTCGCCGAGAAGGAGATTCGCCATGACACCTCATCAACGAAGCTCGGGTCTTGTGCTGGCATTGGCCTTCCTGGGCAGTACGGCGGCGCAGGCGCAGACACCGCCCGATCTGGAAGACCTGGTCGGCGCGCGCGGCGCCGGCGGCGAGACGCAGATGCAGGCGCGTGGTTACCAGCTGGTGCGCGCCACCAAGGTGCGCGACCAGTCCTGGACCTTCTGGTGGAGCGACGTGCAGCGCGCCTGCGTGGCGATCTCCACGAGCGACGGCCGTTACGCTGCCATCAACCGCATTCCCGAGCAGAACTGCCGGCCCGGCGGCGTGGCGGGCGACGCGATGCCGCGGCCGCAACAGCCCGACACGCTCACGCTGATCTGCTACGGCCAGGGCGAGCACGCCGTGTTCTCCAGCCATTCCGGCTACGAGTGGAACGACAAGCGCCAGCACTACGAGCCCATGCAGCGCACGGAGACCGCCAACGAGCAGTTCCAGACCGGCGTGCAGTTCGAGTTCCGCGACGGCGGCGGCCGCGTGCACCTGAGCGGCAAGATGATTCCGCCGCTCAACTCCGGCGGTGTCGACGGCTGGTGGCCCCTGGAGAACGTGCAGATGTCGCCCGACCGCATCACCGCGCGCTACCGCGTCAGCGGGCTCAACCGGCTCAGCGTGAACATCGACCGCCACACCGGCATGGTCGAGATCAAGGACCGACCCGGCTTCAGCGGCAAGTGCGACCAGGGCGACTGGGGCGCGGGCCGCAAGTTCTGAAGATGGCCGCCGCCGACCCTCTGCCGGGCAGCGGCCCGGCGACCCGCACGCTGGCGATCCGCCTGTCGACCCTGTTGTGGGCCGTGCTGCTGCTGTGCTTCCTGGCCGGCCTGCCGGTGCTGCTGGGTGCGACCTGGCTCTCGCTGCCCGCCCTGCTGCTGATCGCAGCGCTGCTGGCGTTGCCGCTGGCCTGGCTGTGGCGCCGCATCTGGCGCCCGGCTCGCGCGCGCCGCTGGTCCGGCACCTGGCTGCGCGGGAGCGTCGGCCTGTGGTTTTTGCTGTGCGGCCTGGCCGCCGCGCCGGTGTACTTCCTGGCCATCACGACCGAGACGCAGCCTGCCATCGTGCCCACCGTGACCCTCTCCAACGGCCCGCGCACCGTCGTGCTGCAGGGCATGCAGCACGTGGGGGCCGAGCGCTTCTACCAGGCGGTGGTCTACGACCTGGAGAAGGCACTGGCGGACGGCTACGTGCTGGCCTACGAAGGCGTGGCCGACAGCGACCCCGAAGCCGATGCCTGGTTCCGCAAGACGCTGAGCCACGGCAAGGACCTGGGCGACAGCTACCGGGAACTGGGCAAGACCTGCGGCCTGTCCTACCAGATCGACTACTTCGGCCCTGTCGTGGCCGACGCCAAGGCGCACCCGGAGCGGCATGTGACGATGGACGTGAACACCCGCGCCATGAAGCAGGAGTACGACCGCCTGATGCAGTCCGACCCGGCCTTCGCCGCCGCGATGCGTAAGCGTGACGAGGAACAGGACGCTGCGAGCGACGACGATGCGCCGGACTTCGTCACCCGCCTCATCGAACGGCAGAAGGCGGGCGACGAGCGCCAGAACGCGCTGGCCGGCACCCTGTGCCGCGGCATCATGACCTTCGTGATGCGCCAGGCGACCACGGGCGGGACCGGCAACGACATGGACCCCGTGGTGCTCACCTTCCGCAACCAGCGCCTGGCCACGCAGCTGCTGACCGACCCGCGCGAGAAGATCTACGTCACCTACGGCGCGGCGCACCTGCCCGGCGTGATGGAGCTGATCAGGCGCGAGCCGGGATGGAAGGTCGAGTCGGTCAAGTGGATGCGGACCATCGCGGCGCCCGAGCACCTGGAAGGCAGGCTCTAGCGCGGCGCTGGTCGCTTGTCACGACGATGCCAGGGCCGGGTCCGGTCAGGCCGCCCGGCTCTTGCCGCGCCGCGACAGCATGTTGAGCACTTCGACCAGCGTGGAGAAGGCCATCGCGGCATAGATGTAGCCCTTGGGCACATGCACGCCGAAGCCGTCGGCGATGAGCACGGCGCCGATCATCAGCAGGAAGCCGAGCGCCAGCATCACGACGGTCGGGTTGCGGTTGATGAAGTTCGCCAGGGGCTCGGCGGCCAGCAGCATCACGGTGACCGCGGTGATGACGGCGATCACCATCACGGCCAGGTTGTCGGTCATGCCGACGGCCGTGAGGATGGAGTCCACGGAGAACACCATGTCCAGCAGCACGATCTGCACAAGCACCGACGAGAACGCGATGGTCGCCACGGCGGCGCCGTTCGGCCCCGCCTTCACGAGGGGCGGGTCGACGTGGTGATGGATTTCCTTCGTGGCCTTCCAGATCAGGAAGAGGCCGCCGGCGATCAGGATCAGGTCGCGCCAGGAGAACTGCGTCTCGAAGCTCGGCGTGCCGTGCGAATCCACGGTGCCCGTCCAGCCGAGGTCGAACACCGGCGCCGTGAGCCCGACCAGCCACGCGATCATCGACAGCAGCGCGAGCCGCATGACCAGCGCGAGGCCGATGCCGATGCGTCGCGCCCGCTTGCGCTGGTGCTCGGGCAGCTTGTTCGACAGGATCGAGATGAAGATCAGGTTGTCGATGCCGAGCACGACTTCCATGATCACCAGGGCGAAAAGCGCCGCCCACAGGGTCGGGTCGCTAAAGAGGGC
>CALRYR010000557.1:0-3293 GCA_943372425.1 Variovorax sp. YR752
GTGGCCGCGTCGTCCTCAGGCCGCCACTGCAAGGCGATCCACTGCATGGGTGCCCTCCTCTCTGCGCCTGTTGCGCATGTCGAGGCGCACGACGATCGCACCCTGGGCCGGAGCGATCCGCAGGGTGTCGTCTTCCTGCGGCTGGCGACGTTTGCGCCGCCACTGGCTGGCGGCCAGCAGCGCCCCCATGCGTTCGCTGCGCGCCGGCAAGCGCAACGGCTGCGCCAGCGGCGGGCCGCGGCGCTTGAGCAGGTGCACGTCCATCCGGCCGTCGTCGGTCGCCACCAGCTGAAGGCGCAGCCGCGCCGGCGAGGCCGACTGCGCCACGGCTTCGGGCCGCATCACGAACAGCAGCGCCTCGTGCTGCGCGGCCGCCAGTTGCAGGCGGCGCAATTCGCCCACGCGCGCCTGCGGCAGCCAGGCCATGACGGCTGCGACGTCGGCACAACGCAGGGCCTGTTCGCAGGCCCACATCCGGGCCGCCGAGGCATCGCTGCGCACCCACCTCAACGCCTCGGACGGCAACCCGCCCGCCGCCAGCGCCGGCCCGAAAGGCTCGTGCGGCGCACCGATCAGCACCACCGGCCCGCCGCGCGTTGCCACCGACCGGGCCAGCGCGGGCAACAGCAGTTGCCAGACGTGCGCTTCGGGCCGGCCCTGCAGCAGCTCCGTCATGGCGCCCACCGGCCAGCCGCCGCCAGGCAGTTCGGCGTCGAGCGCCCCATGGCCCGTGCCGACCACCGGCAGGTCGGCCACGCCCAGCTCGTCGCCACGCCAGACGTTGTGCCGGGCGGAAGCAAAGGAGGCGAGGGAGGGTGAGATGGAAGGGATGCCCATGGCGGAATCGACTGTTAACTGTATTTTTATACAGTATTCCACCGATGGGCAATGCCTTTAGGCCGACAGCGCCTGTCGTTACACGTCCCCCGCTGGACGGGGGCAATCGATTCAGGCTTGACGGCTCAGGTGCTGAGAAGCTGCAGCGTCAGGCCGTCCCGCCCGCCGCCGTAGAAGCGCTCCAGCACGCCCGTGAACACAGGGTGCGGCGCGGCTTGCTCGAACAGCGTCATGCAGGAACACAGCTTCAGGTCGTCGGGCGAGCCGAAGATCTGATGCGCGCTGCGGTCCGGGGTGTGCATAACGAGTTCGGCGCATTCGAGAAGGCGCGCGCCGAGCACCGGATGGGCAGCATAGGCGGCCGCCTCGGCGCGGTCTTCGAGGCCGTAGAAGCGGGCCGTGCCGCTGCGGCCCAGCGCGCGCAACTGCGGGAAGATGAACCACATCCAGTGCGTCGTCTTCCGCCCCGCCTGCAGTTCGGCGCGCACAGTCGAAAACACCGGTTCCTGCGCTTGCAGAAACCGGTGCGGATCAAATGGGATCGATGTCATGCCGAGCGTGCGGCCCGGATCAGGTCGTGGACTTCTTCGAATGGTTTCGAAAGGGCTTCAGCGGGTTCAGGCGTATTCGTGGTCGTCGTCCGTTTCAAACGATTCGCACACGGCGCCCGTCGAAAACAGGAAGGTGAGGCCACACAGCACGAACACCACCAACAGAGAAGCCAGACCCGCGTAGCGCGCCAGCGCCACGGACACGATCACGCTGAGCACATAGAGGAAAAGCTTGGTCATGGATCATGATGCGACGTTGCGTCGGGCCCAGGGCGTGCGCCAAGGGAAAACACCACCCTCGCATACCCGGAGGGGGTGAGTTGAGAGTAACCCGAAGGTTCACTCTATGCAGCCTTTGTTACCCAGCGAAACCTTTCGATGCTTTCAGCCGACGGATTCACCGTGCCGCCAGCTGATACGACAGCTGCACGCTGAAGCGCAGTTTCCGCTCCGGATTGCTGGCCGAAGCATCGCCGGTCGGCTTGGCGATGGCGAGGTCGAGGCTGTAATGCCGGGCGTCTGACAGCCGCACCCCCAGCGCCATCGACCGCAGCTTTTCCGGCATCGGCCGGCCGATGTGGGTCGACACGTGTGCGTGTTCCAGCAGCACATACGGTTCCCACTGCTTGAGCCAGGAGCTGTCGACACGGAAGGCCCGGTTGAGCTCCACCCCCACGCCCCAGCCCTTGTCGCCTGCCCCGTCGCCGGCGGCATAGGCGCGCCCGAAGCGCGGACCGCCGAACGAGATGCGCTCCGATGCCGGCAGCGACTGCCCGCTGTACTGCGCCCCGAAGCTCAAGGCCGTGCCCCACTGGTTGGCGAAGCGATCGCGCTGGCTCGCGTCGACCACCAGCCGCGTGAAGTCGAGCTTCGCCGTGCCAGGGCCGGACAGGCCCGCGATGTTGCTGCGCAGCGCGGTCGTCGCGCCCAGGCCGTCGATGCCTTGCGCCAGCATCAGGCTGGCGTTGCGGGCGCGGGTCGGCTGCGCATCGGCATAGGCCAGTTGCGCGAAGAGTGCGCGGACCTGCGTTTCGTCGACCAGGTACGCGCCGTTGGCCGGCACGCGGTAATCGTCGGTGTTGTCGACGGCGTAGAAGCCGCCGCTCAGCGTGACGCTGCGGCGCGCATCGATTAACAGCGGGTAGCTCGCCGACAGGTCGAGCCGCTCGTTGGTGTTGCGGCGCTCCACCGGCGAGCCGCGTTCGAACTGCCGGTCGGGGTAGCCGCGGTATTGCGTCGCCTGCGCCTTGAGTGACAGGCCATCGAGGCCGACCAGCTGCGTGTAGCCCAGCGTCAGCAGTCGTTCCTTCGACGGATCGCCCACCAGGGTCGACGCGCTGAGCTGGCCACCAGGGATGAAGGGATCGTTCAGCACGCCGTTGAGCACGGCCCGTGAACGCGGCTGACGCAGATCGGCACCCAGCGCGATGTTGTACGGCTGGCGGTCGACCTTCAGCACCAGTTCGGTGGCGCCGTCGGTGCGTGCGGGCATCGAGGCTTCGGCCGCGACGGTGACGCCGGGCAGGCGCGTCAGCAACTGCACGGCGCGCTCGAACGACGGCAGCTTCAGCGGCCGCTCGGCCTTCAGGCGCTCGGCGATGGCCCGCAGACGCTCGGCGGCGGGGCCCGCATCGCCCTCGATGCGCACACCGGCGATGTAGCCTTCGACCGCCACGACGCGCACCACACCATCGGCGAAGCTCTGGTCGGGGATGAAGGCGAAGGACAACGGCAGGCCGAGCGCCTTGTAGTCCGCGCTGACCTCGCGCGCCAGCGCCACCAGCGCACCGATGGTCACCTCGCGGCCGACCAGCGGCGCGAATCGCTTTGCGACCTCGTCGAAGGGCATCGCGTCGGTGCCTTCGATGTCGAAGCGCGTCGGGCGGATCACCTGGTCCAGCGACC
>CALRYR010000558.1:0-3280 GCA_943372425.1 Variovorax sp. YR752
CATCGACGCCGACGGCAACCTGCCCGAAGGCGCCTGGGAGACGCTGAACGCAGCCGACGCCATCATCTTCGGCTCGCCCACCTACATGGGCGGTGCCAGCTGGCAGTTCAAGAAATTCGCGGACGCCTCGTCCAAGGTCTGGTTCACCCGCGGCTGGCAGGACAAGGTCTTCGGCGGCTTCACCAACAGCGCCAGCTTCAACGGCGACAAGCAGGTCACGCTGCAGTACCTGAACACGCTGGCATCGCAGCACGGTGGCCTGTGGGTCAGCCTGGGCCTGCCGCCGGCCAACACCAAGGCCGCCACGCGCAACGACGTGAACAACCTGGGTGGTTCGGTCGGCCTGCTGGTGCAGTCGCCGTCGGATGCCAGCGCCGCCGAAGTGCCGCAGGGCGACCTCGATACCGCGAAGCTCTACGGCGCGCGCGTGGCTGCGATCGCGGCTAAGCTGCACGGCTGATCCACACCTCGATGCGCGGCCCGAGCCGCGCCGCCCCACCATGAACGAACTGCTCGTCCTCCAGCCCCACGACAAGGACCTCGGCGGTGGCTTCAAGGTCCGGCGTTTGTTGCCGGCCGCGAAGCGACGTTCGGTGGGGCCTTTCGTCTTTTTCGACCACTTCGGGCCGGCCACCGAGACGCCCGGGAGCCAGCATGACGTGCGGCCGCATCCGCACATCGGGCTGGCCACGGTCACCTATCTTTTCGAGGGCGCGATGATGCATCGCGACAGCCTCGGCAGCGTGCAGGAAATCCTGCCCGGTGCCATCAACTGGATGACCGCCGGGCGCGGCATCGTGCATTCCGAGCGCAAGCCCGAGCGACTGCTGAGCGACGAGTACGTCAACCACGGCCTGCAGCTGTGGGCGGCATTGCCCCAGGCCTTCGAGGAGGTCGAGCCGAGCTTCGCGCACACCGCGGCGAGCGACATCCCCGAGCGCGACGAGCAAGGCGCGCAGGTGCGCGTGCTGATCGGCGAGGCCTTCGGCGCCGTGTCACCGGTCAAGACCTTCGCGGCCACCGTGTACCTCGATATCGCGCTGCAGCCGGGCGCGACCTTCGTGCTGCCGGCGCTGGCGGCCGAACTCGCGATCTATGTCGTGGACGGCAGCCTGGCTATTGACAGCACGCCGATCGATGCCCACACCATGGTGGCGCTGCCAGACGGGCAGGGCGCCACGCTGACGGCCGCCGATGCCGTGCGCCTGGTGGTGGTCGGCGGTGACGCGCTCGACGGCCCGCGCTTCATCACCTGGAACTTCGTCTCGAGCCGGCGAGAGCGCATCCTGCAGGCCGGCGACGATTGGTCGGCCCAGCGCATGGGCCATGTGCCCGGCGAAACCGAATTCATCCCGCTGCCGGGTCACCCGTTCAAGGTGCAGAGCCCGGAGCCCGACACCGGGACGACGCCGGTCTGACCCGGCGCCATCAGCACTTGCGAGCGAGGTCCGGGTCTTCTGCGGCGCGGGCGCTGGCGGCGTTGCCGGTGGCGCTCAGGTCAGGCGCCAGCGTGCGGCGGCCGTCGAACACGAAGCAATCGCCGCGGTAGTGCGCACCGCCGACCTCCTCGAAGTACTTGAGGATGCCGCCTTCGAGTTGCAGCACGTTTTCCACACCCGCTTCGCGCATCAGGATCGCCGCCTTCTCGCAGCGGATGCCGCCGGTGCAGAAGCTCACCACCGTCTTGCCGGCCAGTTCGTCCTTGTGCGCCAGCAGGGCGGGGGGGAACTCGGTGAACTTCGAGATGCGCCAGTCGATCGCGCCTTCGAAGGTGCCGTGGTCGACCTCGAAGGCATTGCGTGTGTCGAGCAGGGCGATCGGCTGGCCCGCGTCGTCGTGCCCCTGGTCGAGCCAGCGCTTGAGCGTGGCGGCCTCGACACCCGGCGCACGACCGGCCGCCGGCTGGATCGCCGGATGGTCCATGCGGATGATCTCGCGCTTGACCTTCACCAGCATGCGGCGGAAGGGCTGCGTGGCCGACCAGCTTTCCTTGGTTTCGAGCGTGGCGAAACGCGGGTCGGCGCGCAGTTCGTCGACGAAGCCGCGGACCGCGTCCGGCGCGCCGGCAAGAAAGAGGTTGATGCCTTCGGGCGCCACGAGGATGGTGCCCATGAGTTCGCGCGCACGGGCGCTGTCGAGCAGCGCGAGTCGCAGGGCGGTGGGGTCTTCGATGGCGCTGAAGAGATAAGCGGCGATGTTGAGGATGGGAAGCACGGGCGAGATTGTAAAAGTGCGCGCGTCGACCCACCGCACTCTCAATGCCCCTCGGTTTGATGCGGCGCAAGCCATTCGCCGATCGAACGGCCTAGCATGCGGTTTGACCGTTCTGCGGCCTTTTTCCTTTCATGGACGACCTCCGCATGAGCATCCGCCTCGCCATCCCCGACGCCCTCCGCCTGGTCGAGAAGCTCCTGCGCAAGCAGCAGGTGCCCGACGACATCGCGCGTGACGTCGCCGAGCACCTGATCGAATCCGACCGTGTGGGCTACGCGAGCCACGGCATCTCGATCCTGCCGGGCTACGCCAAGGCGCTGGCCGACGGGCAGCTCGACGGCGCGGCACGGCCTGAGCTGTTGACCGACCGCGGCGCTTTCCAGGCCTGGCACGGGCACCACGGCTTCGGCCAGCATGTGGGCAAGCGGGTGATGGCATCCGCCATCGATGCGGCGCGCAGCCATGGGCATTGCATCGTCACGCTGCGTGACAGTCACCATCTGGGCCGCATGGGCCACTACGGCGAGCAGGTGGCCGCGGCCGGCATGGTGCTGGCCGCCTTCACCAACGTGACTAATCGGCCGCCGATGGTCGCGCCCTTCGGCGGCGCCGAGGCGCGGCTCACGACCAACCCGCTGTGCTTCGCCAGCCCGCTGCCGGATGGGCGGCCCCCGCTGATCGTCGACATGGCGACCAGCACGATCGCGCTCAACAAGGCGCGTGTGCTGGCCGACAACGGCGAATCGGCGCCGGCGGGCGCGCTGATCGATGCGCAGGGCCAGCCGACCTGCGACCCCGCCGTGATGTTTGCCAAGCCGCCTGGGGCGCTGCTGCCCTTCGGCGCCCACAAGGGCTACGCGCTGGGGGTGGTGGCCGAACTGCTGGCCGGCGTGCTGTCAGGCGGCGGCACGATCCAGCCGGAGAACCCGCGCGCCGGTCTGGCCACCAACAACCTGTTCGCGCTGGTGTTCGATCCAGCGTCGGCCGGCGCACCGGCCTGGCAGGCGCACGAGGCCGGCGCCTTCATCGACTACCTGCTGTCGTGCCCGCCGCAGGCCGGCGGCGA
>CALRYR010000559.1:0-3273 GCA_943372425.1 Variovorax sp. YR752
CTGCGGCTGCCGGATGGCGTGGCGTTCGGCGAAGGCCGGGCTGCAGACTGGCACCACCGCCTCGTGCATCAGATAGGCGCAGGCCGCGCCGGCCCAGTGCGGCGCGCCGAAATGGATGGCCGCGTCGAAGGGCTCCTGCGCGAAGTCGAAAGGCTCCGAGCGCGCGGCGAAATTCACCGTGACTTCCGGGTGCCGCGCGACGAAGCCGCCCAGGCGCGGAATCAGCCATCGTGTGCCCAGCGTGGGCAGCACCGCGAGGTTGAGCAGCCCGCCGCCCGCCGACGCCATGACCTTCTGGCTCGCACCCGACAGCTGCTGCAGCACCGCGCGCACGTCGGCCGCATAGACGCGGCCGATGTCGGTCAGCACGATGCGCTGGCGCACGCGGTGGAAGAGCGCGATGCCCAGTTGCTGCTCGAGCTGGCGGATCTGCCGCGACACGGCGCTTTGCGTCAGGTGCAGTTCGTCCGCCGCGCGCGAGATGCTGTGGTGCCGCGCGGCCGCCTCGAAGGCAAGCAGGTCGGCGACGGGTGGGAGGAAGGATTTCTTGAACATCGTCATTCGGAGGGGGAATGAAGCAGCGGCTCATCCCCATCCTCTTACAAGCACCAGGAGGTCATTCTGCCGACTTCATTCCCCCTCCGCATCAACTCGTTCCACATTTTCGCTATGCAAGCCGGCCGCGGTGGCGGACAGTGTCGGCATCGTCTTTCCCAGCCGGACCCTGCCATGCCCAACGCCTCCACCCCCTCCTCCCTGCCGACCGAAGTCGCCGAGCTGCTGCAACGCCTCGGCGTGCCGCGCGACGCTTACACGGGCGGCTCGCTGCCGGTGCGCTCGCCCGTCACCGGCGAGCAGATCGCGGCCGTTGCCGAAACCTCGATCGCCCAGGCCGGCGAGGCCATCGGCCGCGCCCATGCCGCGTACCTGACGTGGCGCAACGTGCCGGCACCGCGCCGCGGCGAACTGGTGCGACTGCTCGGCGAAGAACTGCGCCTGCACAAGGCCGACCTGGGTCGGCTGGTGACGCTCGAAGTCGGCAAGGTGCCGTCGGAAGGCGCCGGCGAGGTGCAGGAAATGATCGACATCTGCGACTTCGCGGTCGGCCTGTCGCGCCAGCTCTACGGCCTGACCATCGCCACCGAACGCGCCGAGCACCGGATGATGGAAACTTGGCATCCGCTGGGCGTGGTCGGCGTCATCTCGGCCTTCAACTTCCCGGTGGCCGTGTGGTCGTGGAACGCGGCGCTGGCGCTGGTCTGTGGCGACCCGGTGGTGTGGAAGCCGTCCGAGAAGACGCCGCTGACCGCGCTCGCCACGCACGCCATCGCTCAGCGCGCCATCGCCCGCTTCGGCGCGGATGCGCCCGAGGGCCTGCTCGAGCTGCTGATCGGCCAGCGTGACATCGGCGAAGTGCTGGTTGACGACCACCGGGTGCCGGTGCTCTCCGCCACCGGCTCGACCGCGATGGGCCGCCAGGTGGCGCCCAAGCTGGCCGCGCGCTTCGCCCGCGCCATCCTCGAACTGGGCGGCAACAACGCGGCCATCGTGGCGCCGTCGGCCGACCTCGACCTCGCGCTGCGCGGCATCGCCTTCGCGGCCATGGGCACGGCCGGCCAGCGCTGCACCACGCTGCGCCGCCTGTTCGTGCACGACAGCGTGTACGACGCGCTGGTGCCCAAGCTGGCCAAGGTCTACGGCAGCGTGCAGGTCGGCGACCCGCGCGAGGCCGGCACGCTGGTCGGCCCGCTGATCGACCGCGCCGCCTTCGACGGCATGCAGAAGGCCTTGGGCGAATGCCGCGAAATCGGCGCGACCGTGCACGGCGGCCAGCGCGTCGACGGCATTGGCACGCAAGACGCCTATTACGTCCGCCCGGCGCTGGTCGAGCTGCAGTCGCACGCCGGCCCGGCGCTGCGCGAGACCTTCGCGCCCATCCTCTACGTGGTGCGCTATTCGTCCTTCGACGAGGCCATCGAATGGCACAACGCGGTGGGCGCGGGCCTGTCGTCGTCGATCTTCACGCTCGACATGCGCGAGGCCGAGCGCTTCATGTCGGCGGCGGGCTCGGACTGCGGCATCGCCAACGTGAACATCGGCCCGAGCGGCGCGGAGATCGGCGGCGCCTTCGGTGGCGAGAAGGAAACCGGCGGTGGCCGCGAAGCCGGCTCCGACGCCTGGAAGGCCTACATGCGCCGTGCCACCAACACCATCAACTACTCGACCGCCCTGCCGCTGGCGCAAGGCGTGACCTTCGACATCGGGGACTGAGCGTGACGACCGCTTTCGTGCCAGCGCAGCGCGTGCGCGCCATCGGCGTGTCCGAGATCCTGCGCATCACCGACCATGCGAATGCGCTCAAGCGCGCGGGCCGGCCGGTGATCGTGCTGGGCGCGGGCGAGCCGGATTTCGACACGCCGCAGAACGTGCTCGACGCCGCGATGCGCGCCATCGGCCGCGGCGAGACGCGCTACACCGTGCTCGACGGCAGCCCGGCCATGAAGGCCGCGGTGCAGCTGAAGTTCAAGCGCGACAACGAACTGGATTTCGCGCTCGACGAGATCAGCGTGAGCGCCGGCGCCAAGCAGGTGATCTTCAACGCGATGATGGCCAGCCTGAACCCGGGCGACGAAGTCATCCTGCCGGCACCCTACTGGACCTCGTACGCCGACATCGTGCAGATCTGCGGCGGCGTGCCGGTGCCGGTCGCATGCACCGAGGCGAACGGCTTCCGGCTCGACGCGGCGCAGCTCGAAGCGGCCATCACGCCGCGCACGCGCTGGCTCTTCCTGAACTCCCCGTCGAACCCGAGCGGTGCGGCCTACAGTGCGGCGCAGCTCGCGCCGCTGTGCGAGGTGCTGCTGCGACATCCGTCGGTGTGGGTGCTGGCGGACGACATCTACGAACACATCCTCTACGACGGCCTCGCGTTCGCCACGCCCGTGGCCGTCGAGCCACGACTGCGCGATCGCACGCTGACGGTCAACGGCGTGTCGAAGGCCTACGCCATGACCGGCTGGCGCGTCGGCTTCGCCGGCGGGCCGAAGCCGCTGATCGCCGCCATGACCAACATGCAGGGCCAGATCGGCTCGGGCATCTCGACCATCAGCCAGGCCGCGGCTACGGCGGCGTTGAATGGTCCGCAGGAGCTGCTGAAGGAGCGCGCGGCCGACTACCAGAAGCGGCGCGACGAGGTCGTGGCGATGCTGCGCGCGGCGCCGGGCATCACCTGCCACAAGCCCGAGGGCGCGTTCTACGTGTTCCCCAATATCG
>CALRYR010000560.1:0-3268 GCA_943372425.1 Variovorax sp. YR752
GGTTTCCGAGGACTCCAGTCGCTGCGCGAAGGCACATCGGCATTGAGATGCTTGAGGCACAACCAGAGGACATCGCGAGGGTAGTAGCGATTTTAGCCGAGCACGGCACTGAGATTGAGCAAAGACTTGACGAATGGGATCGCATTCAATCCCAGCGCAAAAACGTAATCTACGAGGAAAATTCTGATTGCAGCGTGAAGCTCACGCTAACAGACGACGGCGCAATACAGTTACGCGCAACCATCTCAGACGACTTTTTCGCTACACGTGAACTAGTCCTTTATGAGCTGCACGCCCCAGTCAGCGGCAAAGACGCCTAGCCATTCGCTCAACCGGACCCATTGCGGAATGCGGCCAAAAGCCCGCCATTTCATTTCTGGGCTTTTAGTCGCGCGCCGCGACGGTCGGGTTGGCTCAAACGTAAAGCGCCTTGAGTGATATCAAGCGCCAAGCGGTCAACGTATGTCTCTATTGCTTGCGCCCTTGCTCTCATTGCCACTTCTTTTTTGTGGGTCAAGGTCGAACACACTTCGGGAGAGCCAATACGCGTGGATAGAATTCTTGAAATAGCTGGAAGCGAAGTAGTTCGCGCAAGCCTTTGAACTGACAGTCAAGCAAGGGTCTGTAGGGCGAACACCCGATGAGCTGCAGGAAGTAACCAAACGAGAGCTATGCAAGCTGGATCGCATGGTTTCCATATTTCCGCTCCAGTCAAACGGGAATCGCCTTGGCCGGTCCGTGTCGGGGAGGGAGGTGGAGATGGCGCAAGTCCAGCTGGAATTCGAGTGTCGGTGCTCTCTCGGCGTTACAGTCCGGCGGACAAAGGGCAACGAGTGGCGTGTTTATCGGTTTGCTAGTCATGCGGGGTAGCTGGAAACGTTGCCCGTTCATCAAGGCATGCCCGGCAGGCCGGGTCATGCGCTCATCTCAAAATTCGGCGCCACAAGAGATGACATGTCGCCATCTGTATATTTTTCTCACTGCCTTCGCTGTAGTGCTCAGCGTTAGGTTCGCGATTCCTGAGGAACCCCTGATTCCTGTCGCCGGTGCTACTGCCAAAGACTGGAATCCAAAGTCATTCTGGTACGAGCCATTGGGGCGTCTCAGGTGTGCACAAAGGCATTGATGTCTTCGCACCCCAGGGCAGCAATGTCGTTTCCGCCAGCCCCGGCGTTGTCATCTATCAAGGCCACCTTGGTATGGGCGGCAATGTCGTCGCCGTTCTGGGGCCGAAGTGGCGGGTGCATTACTACGCACACCTCGCCAATTCCGATCCGTCGCCGCGCTTCCTCTCCAGGGGAGAAAAGCTTGGCGTGGTTGGAACAAGCGGAAACGCCGCGGGGAAGCCCCCGCATCTGCACTATTCGGTTGTGTCTCTCATTCCTCTGCCTTGGCGTTTCAGTTCAGGCAACCAAGGGTGGAAAAAAATGTTCTTCCTGGATCCAGGCGCACTGCTGCGACGTGGCGCCTGACCCTTCCTGAGCTGGCGAAGAACACAGACAGGGGTTGCAGGAAAAGGTGCCACCGCCGCGGCGTATGCTTCCCGCTGCGTGCGGCCCATGCGGTGCCGCGCTTCCCGAACCCGACCCCGAAAGCTGCCGATGACCACCTCCATTCCCGCCACCCTGATCGCCGGCGACGGCATCGGCCCTGAAATCGTCGATGCCACGCTGGCCGCCTTCGATGCGCTGAAGGTTCCGTTCGAATGGGACCGCCAGGTCGCCGGTCTCGGCGGCGTGCAGCAGTCGGGCGACCCGCTGCCGGCCGCCACGCTCGACAGCATCCGCCGCACGCGGCTCGCGCTCAAGGGGCCGCTGGAGACGCCGTCGGGCGGTGGCTATCGGTCGTCGAACGTGCGGCTGCGCGAGGAGTTCCAGCTGTACGCCAACCTGCGTCCGGCGCTCACCGTCATCCCGGGCGGGCGTTTCGACAAGATCGATCTGGTGGTGGTGCGCGAGAACCTTGAAGGCCTCTACATCGGCCACGAGCACTACGTGCGCATCGACGACGACCCGCATGCCGTGGGCATGGCCACCGGCATCAACACCCGCCAGGGTTGCCATCGCCTGCTTGAGTACGCCTTCGACACCGCCATCGCCACCGGCCGCAAGAAGGTGACGCTGGTGCACAAGGCCAACATCATGAAGGTGCTGACCGGGCTGTTCCTCGAGACTGGCCTGCGGCTCTACGAAGAGCCGCGCTACAAGGGCAAGTTCGAGCTCGACACCATCATCGTCGACGCCTGCGCGATGAAGCTGGTGCTCAACCCCTGGCAGTTCGACATGCTGGTCACGACCAACCTGTTCGGCGACATCCTGTCGGACCTGGTGGCCGGCCTGGTCGGTGGCCTGGGCATGGCGCCCGGCGCCAACATCGGTGCCGACGCGGCGATCTTCGAGGCGGTGCACGGCTCGGCGCCCGACATCGCGGGCAAGGGCATCGCCAACCCGACCGCGCTGCTGCTGGCCGGCGCGCTGATGCTCGACCACTGCAAGCTGGTGGACCAGGCCACGCGCCTGCGCAAAGCCATCGACGAGACGCTCAACATCGACAAGGTGCGCACCGGCGACCTGGGCGGCACGGCCAACACGGCGGCTTTCACCAAGGCGCTGGTGGCGCGCATCGGCGGAGGCGCCTGAGTGTCCGACCAGCCTGCGGCGCGGCCGCTGCCGATCCTCTCGCTGCTGGAGACGCGCGTGCTCGGCGTGCTGGTCGAGAAGCAGCGCACCGTGCCCGACAGCTACCCGCTGACGCTCAACGCGGTGCTCTCCGGCTGCAACCAGAAGACCAGCCGCAACCCGGTGCTGGAGGTGAGCGACGCCCAGGCGCAGGCCGCCATCGACAGCCTGAAGGGCTACCACCTGGTCGACGAGAGCAGCGGCGGCCGGGCGTCGCGCTACGCCCACAACATGGACCGCGTGCTGCGCATCCCGTCGCAGTCGAGCATCCTGCTGACGGTGTTGATGCTGCGCGGGCCGCAGACTGCCGGCGAGCTGCGCATCGCCACCGAGCGCATGCACAACTTCGCCGACATCTCGTCGGTCGAGGGCTTCCTGGATGAACTGGCCGAACGCCCGGCCGGTGCGCTGGTGGTCAAGCTGCCGCGCCTGCCGGGCGCGCGAGAGAGCCGCTGGGCACATCTGCTGAGCGGCGAGCCGGCCATCGACGACATGCCGGCCAGCGCAGGTGCGTCCGGCGCCGATGTGTCGCTGGGCGAGATGGCGGCGCTCAAGGCGAACGTGGCGCGTCTCGAAGCGGAACTGGACGA
>CALRYR010000561.1:0-3266 GCA_943372425.1 Variovorax sp. YR752
GGTGCGGCCATCAGACGGCGTCCTTCGGCGCGGCGCCGATCAGGCCCGGCACGGCGACGCGACGCTCCAGCATCCGCATGCCCTGGCTCACCGCACCGTTGATCAGGAGGTAGCCGACGGTGGCGGCGCAGAAGGCCTCGAAGATGTGGAAGCTGAAGTCCGCCATCGAGCGCGCCTGCCCGGTGAGTTCGAGCAGTCCGATGGTGAGCGCCACCGACGAGTACTTGATGGTGCCCATCAGCTCGGAGGTCATCGGTGGCAGGATGATGCGGAAGGCCTCGGGCAGGATGATGTGGCGGTAGGCCTGGTACTCGGTCAGGCCCATGGCGCGCGCCGCCAGCATCTGCCCGCGCGGCAGCGACTCGATGCCGGCGCGCAGCGTCTCGGCCAGGCGGGCGGCGCCGTAGCAGCCCATCGCCAGCACCGCGAGGCAGAAGGCGCCCCACGGGTGCGGCAGCTGCTTGAGGGCGATGCTCATGGCGCTCGGCAGGAAGTCCGGCAGCACGAAGTACCAGAGGAAGAGTTGCACCAGCAGCGGGATGTTGCGGAACACCTCGACGTACACGGTGGCGACGAATTTCAGCGGCTTGTTGGTCACGCAGCGCAGCGTGCCGATCAGGCTGCCCAGCAGCAGCGCGATGGTCCAGGCGCAGGCCGCGAGCGTGAGCGTCCAGCCGACGCCGACGAACAGCATCTGCAGGTAGGAGCGCGTGCCGTCGAGCGAAGGGTCGAGGAAGACGCCCCAGCTCCAGTCGTAGTTCATCGGATCTTCTTCAATGCAGCCGCGCGGTCGGTGCGCAGCGGGATGCGCTGTGGTGCCGGCTTACTGGTAGGCCGCCGGGTCGCCCGAATCCGTCGGGCTGGCGAGCACCCGCTTGAGAATGTCGCTCATCGGGTAGTTGAGGTTGATCTGCTTCGGCGGGATCGGCGAGAGGAAGTACTTCTGGTAGAGCGCCGCGACCTTGCCGCTCTTGATCATGTCGACGACCGCTTCGTCGACCACCTTCTTGAAGGCCGGGTCGTCCTTGGGTTGCACGATGCCGTAGGGCGCAGGCTCCAGGCCCTTCTTGCTGATGACAAAGTCGCCGCTGGTGCGCGCCGAGGCGACCGAGGCGTAGGCCAGGCCGCTGTCCTGCGCGGAGCCGGCGGCACGGCCGCTCTCGACCATCAGGAAGGTCTCGGCCGTGTCCTTGGTCGGGATCACGGTGATGTTGTAGCCGTTCTTCGCGCTCAGCTGCGACACCAGGCGGAAGGTCTGGCCGCCGGCCTGCGCCGCGATCGCCTTGCCGCGGAACGAGGCCAGGTCGTCGACATTGACGCCGCCGTCCTTGCGGGCCGTCAGCACGACCTCGGCCACGAAGGTGGTCGGCGCGAAGGCCACCAGCTTGTGGCGTTCGAGGTTGTTGGTGGTGTTGCCGCACTCGAGGTCGATGGTGCCGTTGGCCAGCAGCGGAATGCGCGTGGCCGAGCTGGTCGGGTTGTAGCGAACGTCCAGCTTGGCCAGGCCGAGCGTCTTCTGCACGTGGGCGGCGATGCCCTGGCAGATCTCGACGCTGTAGCCGATGGGCGCCTGCTTGTCGTCGAGGTAGGCGAAGGGCACCGACGATTCCGGATGGCCCAGCACGATCGCGCCGGCCTGCTTGATCTTGTCCAGCCGGCCATCGGCGGCAGCGACGGCAGGCAGAAGGGCGCTGAAGGCCAGCGTGGCGGCGAGGTAGACGGCAGACGTTCGCATCGGATCGATCCTTCGTGTGGCAATGGGCTGGGTGCGGAGGCAGTATCTCGGCGCGTTATGCTTTTGACCAATTCCACTTGGATATCTGTCTATTCAAATTTGATATGGCTAGCACACGCATGTCGCTGCGGCACATCGAGGCCTTCCGGGCGGTAATGGTGTCGGGCTCGATGACCGAGGCGGCGCGCCGCATGCACACCTCGCAGCCGCAGGTCAGCCGGCTGATCGGCCAGCTCGAGAAGATCGCTCAGTTCGCGCTGTTCAGCCGCAAGGGCAGCCGCCTCACCGCCACGCTCGACGGCACGCGCTTCTACAAGGAGGTGGAGAAGACCTTCATCGGCCTCGCTGGGCTCGAGTCCGCAGCGGCAGGCATCCGCGCCTTCAGCGCCGGGCGGCTCACGGTCGCCGCCATGCCGCGGCTGGCGGGCGGGCTGCTGGCGCGGGTCGTGGCGCAGTTCAAGACGCGCCACCCCGACGTGATGGTGTCCATCCAGTCGGGCAACGCCGGCGCCATCCACGACTGGGTCAGCTCGGGGATGTGCGACCTCGGCCTGGCGCTCCTGTCCGAAGACAGCCCCGGCGTGCAGGTCGAGCCCGTGCTCGCGATGAACTGCGTCGCCGTGCTGCCGCGCGGCCATCGGCTCGCGCGGCTCGATGCACTGGGTGCGGAGCATTTCGGCGGCGAGCCCTTCATCTCGTTCTCGGGCGGCACCGCGCTGCGCCACCGCATCGACCTGCTGTTCGCCGATGCCGAGGTGCAGCGCGCACTGGTCGCCGAAGCCAGCCTCGGTTCGTCGATCTGCGCGATGGTCGGCGCGGGGCTGGGCCTCAGCATCGTCAACCCGCTGGCGGCGAGCGAAGAGACCGGGCATGACGGCGGCATCGTGGTACGGCCTTTCCTGCATCCGCTGCCGGTCACGGCCGCGCTGCTCTATCCGCAGTACCACAGCCGCACGCGGCTGGTGGAGCTGTTCGCGCGCTATGCGCGGCAGCTCATCCTGAAGGAGATGGGGCACCTGGGCACGCCGGTGTCGGCGATGCCGGGGGCGGTGGGCGAGGGCAGCACGGCGTAGGCGTCGAGGTCGGCTGGCCTCGTTCCAGCGCGCGTCAGCGCCGCACGCGTTCCAGCAGATCCGCGGTGGGGTAGGCGTCCGCGGGAAGGCCCACCGATTGCTGATAGGCGCGGATCGCACGCCGGGTGTTCCCGCCGACCATGCCGTCGGGCGCACCGCTGTCGAAACCGCGGGCGTTCAGCGCTTCCTGCAGTTCCCGCGTCTCGCTGCGGCTCAACGGGCGCAGCTCGCGTGGCCATGGCGCGACCACGCCCGTCCCGCCGGCAAGCCGCTGCGACAGGAGGCCGACCGCCAGCGCGTAGCTCACCGAGTTGTTGTAGCGGAGGATGGTGCGGAAGTTCGGCCCGACCAGGAACGCCGGCCCTTGCGCACCGGCCGGCAGCAGCAGTTCTGCATCTGCCAGGTCGGGCAGCGTGCCGTTCATCGCCTGCACGCCCATCGCCGCCCACTGCGCACTC
>CALRYR010000562.1:0-3264 GCA_943372425.1 Variovorax sp. YR752
TGTCGACGATGACCACGCCGGTGCCCACGCCGCGCTCGACCTCGGTACCGGGCGCCGGATCGGCCTCAGGCGACTTGCCGCGCGCCATGTTGCGGCCGCGCTTCTCGGTCTTGGCCTCGGGTGTGGCCCGTTCGGTGCCGTAGCCGACCACGCGCACCACGGAAGGTCGGATGATGGCTGCTGCTCGCGTGGCCTGGGAGGGGAGGACGTTGGTCTGCAGCGTGCGCAGCACGGCGGCGTCGATGTCTTTCTGTGTGAGCGCGGGCCCGGATTGGCGTGGCCAAAACACGGCGCCGCCGACGGTCAATGCGAGCACGAGAACCAGCAGGCCGGCGAAGGACTTTCGACCCGGCTGCCATCGCGTCGGCGCGACGGCTGGCACATCCGGCGGCGCACCGGCGGCTGGCGCATCACCTTCGCGGGGCTCGTCGGCGTCTTTCGACGCTTGCGGCGAGCGGCTGTAGAGACCAGTCCTGCGCATCGGCACCTCCGGGCAAAGAGTGTCGTGTCAAAGAAATCACGGTAGCACGCTTTGTGCCGCCGTGCATGGCTTCGGGCATCATGGCCCGATGACCGGTTTCATCGATACACACTGTCACCTGGATGCCCCGGAATTCGGCGATGAGCGCGCAGCTGTGCGAGCCCGCGCCGACGCGGCCGGCGTTGCGCTGTGCGTGATTCCCGCGGTGGCGGTCTTCAACTTCGCGACGGTCCGCGCGCTGGCCCATGCACAGGGCGACGCCTATGCGCTGGGCATCCATCCGCTGTGCACCGGCGACGCGCAGGAAGCCGACCTGCAGACGCTCGATGCCGAACTGACGGCGCGCCGCGACGATCCGCATCTGGTGGCCGTGGGCGAGATCGGGCTGGACTACTTCGTGCCCGAACTCGACGGGCCGAAGCAGGAGCACTTCTTCCAGGCGCAATTGCAGATCGCCCGCGCGCACGACCTGCCGGTGATCATCCATGTGCGCCGATCGGTCGACAAGGTGCTCAAGCACCTGCGCCAGGTCGGTGCAGGGCGCCCATGGCGGGGCATCGCGCACGCCTTCAACGGCAGCGAACAGCAGGCGAAGGCCTGCATCGACATCGGGCTCAAGCTCGGCTTCGGCGGCACGGTGACCTTCGACCGTGCGCTGCAGGTGCGTCGCTTGGCCACGTCGCTGCCGCTCGATGCCATCGTCATGGAGACCGATGCGCCGGACATCCAGCCGCACTGGCTCTACCGCACGCAGGAAGAACGCGAGGCCGGTGCCGCGCAGGGCCGCAATGAGCCCGCCGAGCTGCCGCGCATCGCTGCGGTGCTGGCGCAGTTGCGTGGCCTGACGACGGAGGAACTCGCGCAGGCGAGCACGCGCAACGCGCTCGCGGCTTTGCCTCGCCTGTCGTCATTGCTGATTCCGTCAGGCACTGGTCAGACTCGCGTGTAGGTCGACATCCCGTCGTGCGAAAAATCCTTCGCGCCGACACGCGTGCTGTCATCCGCGCCTTCGCGTCGCCCGTTGTCCGGTCAGTGCGGCATGACCGTGACTACAACGCAACAAGGAGCTTTCCATGACCTCGTCCCTCTTCCGTTCGATCCCCGCCGTTCTGGCGCTGGGCCTCGCTTCCATCGGCTTCTCCGCCGCCGCGCAAACGCCGGCACCGGCGCCGGCCGTGGCACCCGCCGCCGCACCCGCACCCACCGTGACCGAGAAGGTGGAGCGGAGCACCAAGAAGGCTTACAACGCGACCAAGCGCACCGCCAAGAAGGCCGGCCATGCCACGGCCAACGGCGCCAAGAAGGCAGGCGGTGCGGTTGCCAACGTCGGCCACAAGACGGCGGACGGCATGCGCAGCGCCGGCCACAAGATCGGTGAGAAGATCCCCGGCACCGCCGAGAATGAAGCCGCCAAGAAGCCCTGATTCTGCGACCGGTCTCGACCGGTCCGCACCCTCGAAGAACCCGCCGCGGCGGGTTTTTTCTCGTGTGCCGTCCGCTGCGCCGTCGCTCGATGGTCTGGCACCTGTCGTGTCGACACAGACGGTGGTGCTGGTGCTGGGCAGCTTCCCGAGCGCGCGGTCGCTGGCGGAGGGGCGCTACTATGCCCACCCGCAGAACCACTTCTGGAAGATCTTGCAAGCCCTCTGGCCCGCCCATCCTCTGCCTTCGGGCACCGCCTTCGCCGAACGCGCCGATTGGTTGACGCAGCATGGCCTCGGCCTGTGGGACGTGTACGGCAGCTGCCAGCGCGAGGGCAGCCTCGACACGTCGATCCGCGACGCGGCACTCAACGACTTCGCGACCCTCGACGTGCCGCGGCTCGGTGCCATCGCGCACAACGGTGCCGAGAGCTTCCGTCATGCGCAGAAGGTGATCGACGCCCTGCGCGACAGCGGCCACGGCACGTTGCCGGCCTACAAGCTGCCGTCGACCAGTCCCGCGCATGCGGCGATGTCCTTCGAGCGCAAGTGCGAGGCGTGGCACGGCGTGTTCGCACGGCACGGGCTGGTCGCGTGATGGCGGCGCGCACACCGGCCCTGCCCGAGGTCAACTTCTCCGACTGGGGCGACATCCGCTACCTGCACCTCGGCACGGAATGGGTCCAGGGCTCGATGAAGCTCGATGCGCCCTTCGAGATCGAGCTGGAATATGTGCAACGCATGATGGCCTGGCTGCTCTTCGTCGAGCCGTCGAGCGTCATGAACCGCCATGCGATGCAGCTGGGCCTGGGCGCGGCCACGCTCACCAAGTTCAGCCGCAAGCAGCTGCGCATGCGCACCACCGCGGTCGAGCTCAACCCGCAGGTGCTTGCCGCCTGCCGCGGCTGGTTCAAGCTGCCGGCCGACGATGCCAAGCTGCGCGTGGTGCTGGCCGATGCCGGCACCGAGATCCGCAAGCCGGTGTGGCAGGGCACCGTCGATGCCTTGCAGGTCGACCTGTACGACCACGAGGCCGCCGCACCGGTGCTCGACAGCGAAGGCTTCTATGCCGACTGCCGCGGGCTGCTGACCGAGGACGGCTGCATGACGGTCAATCTCTTCGGCCGTTCGTCGAGCTACGAGCGCAGCCTCGAGAAGATCGCCGCTGCCTTTGGCTCCGACGCTGTCTGGGCCTTCAAGCCGACGCGCGAGGGCAACACGGTCGTGCTGGCGCAGCGCACGCCGACGCGGCCCAAGCGCGACACACTTGCCGAGCGGGCGCAGACCATCCAGACTCGCTGGGGTCTGCCCGCGCCGAAATGGCTGCGGGTCTTCAAAGCCATGTCATGAGCGTCGTCTCGC
>CALRYR010000563.1:0-3250 GCA_943372425.1 Variovorax sp. YR752
AGGGGCCGGCCGATGCCCCTGTTCCGGGGCGGTGGCTCCAAGGTGATCATTGCTTCGCTATCGCTGGCCAAACACCGGCGCCTCTACGAGGATCACGCCGCCAAGATTGCAGAAGCCGGGCTGGGCGCCACCTTCAAGGAATTCCGCGCCCGGATGGTGCAGATCCAGCGCGACGGCCACGTGCTGTCCGTCGGAGAACTCGACCCCAACGCGGCTGGCGCCGCTGTTCCTGTGTCGTCGGGCACCTCGATCGAGCCCTCGGCCATGATCATGGTGACCACCCGACCGCACTTCGCCCTCATCGACAAGCCCATGCTGATCGAGCGGATGCAGAACGCGGCACGGCAGATCGAGATCGCCTTGACCCAGGCCGGGCAGCCCCAGGCGGCGGGTCTCTAGCAAACATCCTTGCGAGGTTACGGCCTCTTGGGATTCAACACGAAGTCGAAGTCGAGCGTGTACGTGCCGTCGGCCTGCGCCACCCAGTCGGCGATCAGCGACTGACGCACGCCGAACACCGCATCGGAATCGAGCCACTCGCCTCCGTTGCGGAACACATGCGTGATGAGCGGCTCGTAGCCCGGTGCCTCGATCTTGAAATGCAGGTGGGCCGGTCGCCAAGGATGCCGCGCGGTCGCTTCGAGCAGCGCGCCGACGGGCCCGTCGGTCGGGATCGGATAGGCCTCAGCCACGATGGTCCGGAAGTGGAAGCCGCCGTCCGCACCCGAGTGCAGCACGCCACGGCCCTGTGCGTGGTCCAGCCCCGCATGCTGCACGTCGTAGTGCCCTCCGGCATCCGCCTGCCACACGTCGATCACCGCGCCGGCGACCGGCTCGCCGCCGAGGCTGCGTACCGTGCCGCGCACCTCACACGGCTCGCCGACCGCGCCGTTGCCCACGTCGTCGCCATGCGCGTAGTGCGGTGCGCCTTCGACGAAGAAGGGCCCGAACACGGTGGCCTCGGTGCAGCCTGCGGGCTTGTCGTTGTTCATGGCCACCGTGAGCATCGACAGGCCGAGCACGTCGCTCAGCAGGATGAACTCCTGCCGCTTGTCGTCGCATTTCTGGCCGGTGGCGGTGAGGAACGCGATGCCCTGCGCCCATTCTTCTTCGGTGAGCTTCACCTCACGCGCGAAGTCGTGCAGGTGCGTCACCAGGCTGGTCAGCACCTGCTTCAGGCGCGGCGTGTTGCAGCCGTCGATGCTGTCGATGACGGCGGCGGTGATCGAGTGTTGATCGATGTTTCTCATGCGCGGGTGCCTTCTTTTTTCACTCTGAACATACCAGCCGTCGCCGCGTCGGGAACAGCGACCAGCCCCAGCGCTGCTGCGCGTAGCCCCACAGGCCCTGCTTGAAGAACAGGGTGACGACGATGGCCAGCATGCCCAGGCCCAGCAGGTACCAGGTGCCGTAGTCGCTCAGGAACTTGTTCAGCGCCCAGAAGATGAGCGCACCGACCAGCGGGCCTTCGATGCGGCCGATGCCGCCGATCACGACCATGAAGATCGCGAAGGCCGACCAGTTCACGCTGAAGGCCGCGTCGGGGCTGATGCGCAGGTTGCCGACGAAGTACAGCGCGCCCGCGAGCCCGGCGCCGAAGGCCGCGACCACATACACCGCCAGCTTCATGCGCGCGACCGGGATGCCCTGCGATTCCGCCGCCACCTCGTTGTCGCGAATCGCGAGCAGTGCCAACCCGCGCTTGCTCCGCAGGAACAGATAGACCAGCGCAATGGCCGCCACCACGCAGGCCAGCGCCATCCAGTAGGTCGTGCTTTCGCGCGTCGCCTTGTCGATGCCGCGCAAGGCCGTGAGCGTGGTGCCGGAGCCGCCGCCGACCGCCGAGACGTTGGCGAACGACAGCCGGAAGACCTCGGCGATGACCCAGGTGCCGATCGCGAAGTACCCCCCGGACAGGCGGAACGCCACAAAGGACACCGGAATCGCCACCAGCCCCGCCGCCAGCGCGCCCAGCGGGATCGCCACGAACGGGTTGATGCCGGCGAAATTGCCGAGCATCAGCATGACGTAGCCACCGAAGCCGAAGAAGGCGTGCTGCCCGATGCTCACCATGCCGCCGTAGCCGGCCAGCAGGTTCCACATCATCGCGAAGATGAAGTAGCAGGCGATCTCGACGAACTCGCGCATCCAGCTCGATTCGCCCCAGAAAGGCAGGCTGGCCGCGACCAGGACAAGGGCCACGCCGATGCCGAGCGCCGCTCGGCTGGCGCGCGTGCCGCGGACCACGTCGAACGGGGGGTGGGTCGATGCAGTCGACGGGTTCATCGATTCAGCCTTTCGTCTTCGGGAAAAGGCCCTGCGGCCGCAGCACCAGCACCACCAGGAACACGATGTGCCCGAACCAGATGCCCCAGCCCGGATCGAGCCGGAAGCCGATCTGCTGCGTCAGGCCGAGGATCATCGCGCCGGCCAGCGTGCCCCAGAAGGAGCCCATGCCACCGATGATCACGGCCTCGAAGGCGAACAGCAGCAGCAGCGGCCCGTCCGACGGCGACACCGTGGTGCGCATGCCCTGCAACGCGCCGGCGACGGCGATCAGCACGAAGGCGATGGCCGTCGCCAGCGCATAGACCTTGCGGGCGTCCAGGCCCATCAGCCCGGCGATCTCGGGGTCGTCCGACACGGCGAGAAAGGAGCGGCCCAGCGCCGTGTGTGCGAAGAGCCATTGCAGGAGCGCGGTCGCGACGACCGCCACCGCCAGCACGACCAGCGGCAGCACACCCAGCGACATCGCGTCCCCCACCGGCACGCCCTGGGTGGCCAGCGCGCCGATCTCGACCGCGCGCGGATCGGCCGAGAACAGCTCGAGCAGCAGGTTCTGGATCACGATCGACAGGCCGAAGGTCACCACCAGCGAAGGCAGCGGGTCTTTCCCGAGCGTGCCGTTGAGCACGTAGCGCTGCAGCGCATAGCCGAAGCCGAACGCGAGCGGCAGCACGGCCAGCGCGACCCAGCCGGGGTCGCCGCCGGTCAGCGCGATGCCGCCGATGACGGCGAAGGCGGCCAGGATGATGAAGTCGCCGTGGGCCGTGTTGGTGAGCCGCATCACGCCGAACATCAGCGACTGGCCGAGCGCGAACAGGGTGTAGAGGCCGCCCAGCAAGGCGCCCTGGACAAGGGTTTCGATCATGGGGTGCGGTGCCGATTCAGACGCCGAAATAGGCCTGGGCGATCTGCCCGCGCGTGAGTGCATCGGAGCGGCCCTGCAGCGACACCCGGCCCTCCTGCA